>CASDUM010000105.1 GCA_949283985.1 uncultured Mycoplasmataceae bacterium
ATAATATAAGTATTAATAAATATCTTTTTTTATATCTTAATAATAAACATTTAACAAATTTTACACTTTTAATTATTGTTTTAAACTTAACTGTCATTTAACCATCTCTTTTCTTTTCGTTATAACATAAAGTATTTTAAATACTTAGCATCAATATTTTCTTTATGCTCAAACAAATATTCAGCTAATATTCCATTAATAATTGAATATTCTTTTACACTTATTATCCCTGTTTCATCTCTTTTTTTTATTAAATCTTTAGTTTTGATTTTTTTTACAAATTTATCTATATAGTATGAGTAACTACTATCTATTGTATTTATTTTTTCAAGGATTAAAAACGTACCTATGCCTCCATAACATACATTTAATTTGCTTATAGAATTCAAATGAGTTTTATTTAAAATGTTATTTAGCATTTGACGGTATTCTGGCAACTGAACATTTTTATTGCAAACTGAATAAAATCTACATAAAGCATAAAACATACCTAATTCTCCATTACCCCATGCAACAGATAGCATTTCTTTTTTATAACATTTTGTTTTTAATTCATAATATATAGATTTATACAAAGGCTCTATTATCTCTACATATTCTTTTTTCACACCATTTTGATCCATATATTCTGCTAATATCAGAAGAATTCCTGACATTCCATGAGCCACAGAGATATTGACTTCTTTACAAAAACAGTTTGTTATTTGAATACATTTTAATAAGTAGTTAAAAATTTTCTTTTTCAAATTATTTTCATTTGAAATATAAATATAATAACTAAAAATGCCACTCAATCCTTTAAAATAATCAAATAATATATTAAATTTATTATTAATAGTAATAGGCATTGGATAGCTTAAAATTTCAAATAGACTTTTTTTTATAAATAAACTTATATTTTTATAAAAATCATTTATTCCATCAATATTTACTAAGTTACACATATATAATATACTTGTATATCCATATCCATAAGAAATATCCAATTTATATGTTTTTAATTGTTCAATCAATTCTGATAAATACTTTGATATTTTATAGTCACTATTTCTTCTTTGTAAAAGATATTCTAATATTATTGTATCTCTTAGAATTATAATTTCTTCAAAATTATTTTTATACATTACTTTATAGAGAATATCATCAATCATTATATTCTTAATCATTTTATTTTTTATTAATATAATCTAACATCTTCTTAAATGTTATGATATTATTTTCCCTATGTAATAATAATTGTAATTTTTTTAAATTAGATTTTATTTCATTTGACGATATTAACTCTTCTAAATTCTTTTTCAAATCAATCAATCTATTATTTGGTCCATATGATGTATAACCTATTCCAAATTCTTCAAGTAACAATCCATTTAGTCGTTGCTCACAAGATATTGGTATAATGAACATCGGTACACCAAAATAAATTGATTCTTTAATACTATTTATTCCTCCAGAATTTATAAATAGTCTACAATTATTTTTCAATATATATTTTTGAGGAATAAATGATGAAACATAAATATCATTTTCTTCGTTATTCTCTTTTATAAAGCTAAATAATTTTTCATAATTCTTACCAGCAGATATAACTATCTTATAGTTGCCTATATCTTTTAACATTTTTATAATTAATATATAAAAATTCATGTCCCTACTTATAAAAGATCCTGTAGATATATAAATTGTTTCAGAATCCTTAAGAAAATCTATTAAATTCTTTTCGATATAATTTTCTATACACATTTCTTTATTATCTGGTTCAACTATAAAATATTTGCTAACATCATAACAATCATTTGGTTGAATATATTTAGATGAATATATTAAATTAAAATCTTCATCAGGATCATATTGATAATATGCTCTAAGAGGATATGTTGAATATTCATTTTGTATTTCTTTATAAATATTGTCAATATTCCTTTTAAAAGAGTATAAGAAATGAGATGGTAATTTATCTTGAATATCGTTAATTCCTAAAAAATAAGAAAAATTTTTCATATGTGAAAATAAATAATTCCAATTATACAGATTATTTGTGATATATCCTATTGTTTTAATATTTGAAAAGTCTTTTTTTAAAATACTCCAATAAATATCTGTTGAATCCCTATAAACTACTTCTGGAGATATATTATAAATTTCACTTTTTAAAGTATTAATAACATTCTCATTATGATTGAAAGCCAACATAGCATCTTTCTTTAAAATATATTTCATCATACTAACATAGTCTTTTTCATGATAATATTTTTCAATATCCTTATTTAATTTTGTTGCTTCATTACTTAAAACAGGTTTCCAATAATTATCTGGATAATTATTATAATTCACATTTAGCTTTTTCCCAAACCATTTATTTTTCTCAGTCCCAAATAAATAAATATCAAATCCCATATCTTTTAAGTACGAAATAGTTGATTTTAATGGTATTAAATGACTAATTGCATATCCAGAAAAAAATACTATTCTCATAAAATATTCACCTCCATACGATAAATACATATCTCTGTAACACTATTCATTATTTTATTAACTGCTTTCTTATCCCTTTAATACTATACAATGTATTTTCTACTAATGAATTTAATTTATTTTCTAAAGCTCTATTAATACCAATTGTTCTGTTGAAATGCATATGAAATATACTTATTAATACTTCATTAAAAATCTCATCGTTATTTATTTGGCATTTAACTTTATTTAAAAGAATGGAAATTTTTTTATTCTCATCTACATGTAATACATTATTAGTCACATCACATATTGAGACTTCATTATGTATAATAGTATTTATAATATTTTTCTTTATTTTCTCATAACTATTCTCTCTTTTATAATATTTGCTAAATCTACTCATTAGCTTTATCTGATCATCTATATCTTCATAGCTATGTAAAATATGTGTTATAACAAAATTAAAGTACTGATTTTCTAATTGTTTTTTTTCACTCAAATGTAAATGAGTCATTAAAGTTATACAAATTGCCGAAGAAAGCATGAATATAGTTTCTATATCATTCATAACTTCTATTCCACCATACCTATTAATTTCTGGAATATATTCATCAATTACAACCGCTTTAATAATACCTTTTTCTCTTAATTTAATAAAATTTTGATATAAATTCATTATATTAATTTTGCTATCAAACTTATTTTTATCCATAAGAACTCTAAATCTTATATGATAATCAGTATCAAAATATTTAACAAAAAAATACTTTTTTATTAATTTATGATCAACATTTCCTTCAATGATTTTATATATGTATTCTTTTATAAAATAATTCATAAAATCTTTTTCCATATATAATTTAAAAGATATCCACATATCATTATCACTTAAGTAAGTACTGTTTGTCATGAATTTTATCTTATTATTTTTTGAAGTAATATTATTATTATGAAAAAAAACTTCAAAAATAAATTCTGATAAATATGATTTGTCATATTCATCTACCAAGCTATTATTTTTTTCGTCATAAAAACTTTCTTTTATATTTAATACTTTCTCTGTTTTTAATAATTTATTTAAAATATCAATATTACTCTTTTCTTTTAAATCAAGTAACATATAATTGTCATTATTGCCACATAGAACATAATTACTTCTTAAAAAACTGCGAATATTTTTAGGAGATATTTTAACATTATCTTTTTCAGATATATGAATAGTTCTTGTTTGAAGTATTATATTATTATATTTTATTTCTGGTCTCATACTATGATTACTAAAAATTCTATTTAGCATTACAAATAAATTAAATAAATTTGTGTTGCCATTTTCAGAAATAATGAGTAATGCTTGCAATAAAGGTGGCATAAAAGAAACATTAACCATATTTGATACTATAAATTTTATAAATTGATTTGTCTTTTTATTGATAAATTTTAATTTATTCCCCAGTGGTACAATGTATATATCATCTAAATATATCCTTTCCATATTATCAATATCATAATGTGATCCATATTCTAAATAATATTTTGCACTTGTATTGCAATTTAAAACATTAGAAATTTTACATTTTTTTGGAAAATATACAATTTCAACTAATGTTTCATTATGGTCTAATATTGAATAATTAGATTTGAATCTTTGAAATCTTCCCATTATCTTATATGCTTGATTACTTCCAAGCAATTGATTACATATCAAATATGGCTTATCACTAATTTTTACATAGTTAAAACTTAATTCTACACTAGAAAGTTGAAGATTTTCATTTGATTTTATAGTCTTCATCAGATTGTTTAAATCAATTGAATCACTATAATTTTCTATAATATATTTCTCCAATTTATCATATTTTTCATCTTTAGCAAATTTTCTCCTAACTGGAAGTCCAATTCCTAAGCAATTATCAAATGCTTTATATACACTTACTGCTTGATTTCCAAAATGGTCTATGAATTTATCAAAATATTCTTTTTCATAACCACACTCATTAGAAAATGAAATTAACAAATTAATATATTGGTTTAAATCATCTTTCAATTTATAGTCTAAATTTATATGAGTATTATTATATAAATCCACACATATGTAATTATCTGACTTCACTAATTTTTTCATTAAATTTATTAGTTTTAAATATATTTCTGTACCTTGTCCTAATGATGTATTATTATACACTTCTAACAACTCAGATATCATCAAAAGCTCTTGAACTATAAAATTATCACATTTATATCTTTCCAATTTATTAATTAAAATCTTCAAATCTCTAGATGATAATGTATTTATTTTTAAATCGCTTACAATAATTTGATTATCTAATAACTCTCTCAAAAAAGACTCTATGATTTCTGAATCCACATTAGGATAAATACTCTTTAAATAATTACTTAAATAATTTAATGAGAAAAAATTATCTTTGATTTTATAAAATATTTTTTTTAAAGCATTTGTATTATTTAAAACAATGCTTTCTCCTGTAATTAGATTATTTTTATATGAGTCTATCCATCTATTTATAATCCAATTTTCATTAATTTCAATTGTGTTATTTAAAATTACATTTAAATTTTTTCCAATCTTCTTTTCTAATAAATCTACTAATGCAATATACCATTGATAATCAATATTTGCATCTTTTTGATATTTATTTGTATCAATAATTAAATTGCTATTTTTCTCAAATCTTCCATGTAATACAGCGGCATTTAATCCAAATGGTGTACATCGTGTTGAACTTCTTATAATATACTTTCTTAAGGTATTAGCTAATTTTTTTGTATCTTGTATTTTCAACTCACAAGATTTAAAAAAATCTTTAGATTCTACTAATATTTCTTCACTAAATTTATTTTTATAAAACTTCATTATTTCGTCATCATTTATACCATGGTAAATGTTATAAACATCAGTACTAAATCTAGGAATTCTTAGATAAAAATCATCTTTAATTATTGTTTTAAGGTTTTCCATATCTTATATACATCCTCCCAATAAATTTAGTTTTCTTTTATACTTTATATTATTTCTATTTATTATCTAATGTATATAAAAAATGTCTAAATAATATATAATAATGATTAACATATAAACCATAAATATTCAAAATGATTATTTCATTTAAATTAAAATATTTTAATGTTATGCATACAACTCATTAATTAACTGAGTGTTTAACTAAAAAGATGACATCATTTCACCCATCTGATAATGTCATCACGCCAATGTGATGATAAAAATATTCACTATAGATTTGACCATAGTGACCTTTTTTATCAATCTTTTACGTTTCTTTCAATTTGTTTTCCTTTATATGAATAACATATAAAGATGATACTATTCTATCAAGGATACACCTGCTATTGTTCCTCCACCCAGATTTTTGTGCCCTCGATTCATTGTAAACTGTGAAGCAATAATTGTTATATGACTATCATATCTTAATTCCAACAGTTTGAGAATATCGTCCGGTTGTTCCTGCGTTATTAGATTAAGCAAAAATTCATCAATAGTAAGAACTTCAACACTCCTATATAATCTAATTTTGGTTTATATTTTTCATATTGATCCAATCAATTCGAACAGCAAATTTGATAATTTCATATACTATATAACTTTTGCTTTCTTGCATATTATCTTTCCCAATTTCGAAATAGAAACTAGTTGATAGCCCAATAACAAACGCAACATTAAATCAAATCATTAATATTTTTATAAAATATCATTGGAAAATCTTTTTATGATGAAGAACATTCAAAACTAAAATGACTAAAAGCCCATTCCACATTAACTTCCTTTTTAGCTAGAAGATATGACTCTAATCACTAGATTAATGGTAGCCCTCATATAACGAACAGAGTAGTTATCGCACACTGACATATACTATATTTTTCTAAATTTATTTTTCTAAAGGAACAATTATTAATGCTATGCATTTATTATCTTTAATAATTGTAACTTCAGATATGCAAAAAACAAAAAAATTTTAGATGAATATTCTATTGAACAATATAGTGTTGAAAATAATGAATTTATAATATCTGAATCTAATATTAAAGTTAATGAACTATGCAAATTATTTGTTCAAAATGACATTCAGATTAATGAAATAAGGCCTATATTTGAAGGACTTGAAAATTACTACCTAAGATTAGTTGGGAGGTTGTAAAATGAAAAATCTCATAAAAGTAGAACTATTTAAACTTTAAAAGAACTATTATATTATTACAGTATTAATTGTTATGATTTTACTTGGTGCTACACAACTTAGTTCTAAAATTATTAATATATCAGAAATATTAGTTATTATTGAGAAAGATGTAATGGTAATGTTAATTGCATTATCTATTTATTCCAGTTTGACAGTTTCTAATAGTTTTGGAAATAGAACCATTATGCACTGTATTACAAACGGACATAGACGCTCACATATTATTTTAGCTAATTTCTTAGAATATTATATAGGTTGCTTTTTAATCATTTTACTCTATCCTATGATTATAATACTATTAATGTTATTGTTAAAAAGTCTTCCCATATTAAATCATATTAATGAACTAATTATATCAATATTAAAATGTGAATTATTGTATTTATGCTTTATTAGATTATTTTTTTCATTAATACACTCTTTGAAAAAGGAGCTATTTCAATGGCAATATCTATAATAACGTCTATATTATGTGTTGTTCTTTCAAATAAAATAGTAACATCATATAATCCATTAATTCAATTACAAATCTCTAAAATTAATTTACCAACTACTTTTATTTCTATATTAATATCATTTTTAATTTTTATATTATTCTTGTATATTTCTATAAAGATATTTAAAAACAAAGAAATAAATTATCAGAGAAAACAATTATTTTAGACATTATTATCTATATTATAAACATCATGCATATCATTTTATAATATAATAAAGTAAAATTACTTTAAAAAGGGAGGGAGAATGTATTATGAATAAAAAAATTTTAAAATCAGTAAAAAAATTAGCTGATAAAGAAATACATAATACAATAGATGGAAAATGTTTATTTCTTTGCTATCAGCCTAAAATTCCAAAAAGTTTAAAGAAAAAAGTCAAATATTAATATACTTTAGTATTTTTGTACTAACAATCCTTTCATTTAAAATTATCTTGATAAAACTAAATGGAGGGATTTTTTTTATGATAGGTGAAAATTATGGATAATGGATATGAAAAACCTACTGTGGGCACTGATAATCCTAATGATAATGGTGTAGCACCTAGATCAATCGTAGCAGTATCTCTCGCTTTTGTTTATGGTATTGCAGTATTTGATATATTAATATTTATCAATTGGGGTGGATCGGTCAATTTAGTAGGATCAAAAAATGCAGTTTGGACAGATTAGCATATAAAACATATTAAAAAATTTAAGCTATTCTAGTAAGTTGTAGAAAGTATACTTTAAAAGTAGTGCTTTCTACAACTTTTAAAAATCTCAATAAATATAAATTTTTGTTTTTTTTAATTGCTATAGTATAATTAATTTGAACTAGAAAAGGAGGCATTTATAAATGATATATGTTTCAATTTTTTTGATTCTAATATCTATACCTTTGTGTCTTGGTAAAGGAAGTGAATTTATTGCTGGTTATAATACTTCATCAAAACAAGAAAAGGAAAAATATGATACAAAAAAAATGTGTAGATCTTTAGGGATTACTTTTTTGATAATTAGTATATATCTAATCGGCTATGAACTGCTAAATAATGAGGATTTATATTATTTAGTGGTAGGAATATCTATATTAACACTAATTATAGAAAACTTCTATATTAAGAAAAATTTATTAAATAGGACATAAAATAAAATGGCAATGTATAATTAATATTATTAAATGGACTTAAAATATTAAATTTTTTATGAATCATAATCACATCTAAAAGACGTATATGTATGTGCTCTAGAAGGGCATTCTGTTACGCCGTGTTTCACACTCTTAACCCTTACAGCCACAACACTTTTTCTGTCTAGGGTATGAAACGAAATAAATATTCGGAAGGTCACATATAAAAAGAAAACGACAATGATTATCTCTAATGATTATCGTTGTCGTTTTTGGTATAATTAGATTATGGAATCTTTTCATTTTATGCAATCTAATTACACTGATAATTATA
>CASDUM010000106.1 GCA_949283985.1 uncultured Mycoplasmataceae bacterium
ATTCCAGAATCAATTTTGGCAATTCCAAAATTTTTTGCAATAAATATTCATGCTTCTTTATTACCAAAATATAGAGGCGGTGCGCCAATTCATTGAAGCATAATAAATGGAGAAAAAGAAACTGGAATTACTATTATGGAAATGGTAAAGAAAATGGATGCTGGCGATATTTTCTTTTCTGAAAAAATAGATATTAAAGATGATGAAACTCTAGAATCATTATTTTCAAAAATGGAAGATTTAGCATATAAAATTGTTTATGAAAAAGTAGATTTATTTTTTAATAAAGATTTAGGCAAAACCCCTCAAGATGAAAATCAAGCGACATTTGGTTACAACATTACAAGAGAAGATGAAAAAATAAACTTTAATTTAGAAGATTACAGAATATATAACAAAATAAGAGGACTTTATCCAGTTCCTGCTACCTTCTTTATTTATAATCAAAAAGTTATCAAAATTTATAAGTCAATTAAAACAAATATTAAATCAAATAAAGAACCAGGAACAATAGTAGAATTAAACAATCAAGGAATTCAAATTTCAACAAAAACAAATGATATTATTTTAAATGAAATAAAAATTGAAGGTAAATCATTAGTCAAAAATAAAGAAATTTCAAACTATAGTTCTTTCTTTAAAATAAATGATAGAATTGGAGAATAATATGAATAGAAATAATATTAGAAATTTTAGTATTATTGCTCATATTGATCATGGTAAGTCAACACTGTCTGATCGGATTATTGAAATTACAAATGGATTATCTAAAAGAGAAATGAAAGATCAGATTTTGGATTCAATGGACCTTGAAAGGGAAAGAGGAATTACAATAAAGTTAAATGCAGTTCAATTAAAATATAAAAGCAAGGATGGAAAAGATTATATTTTTAATTTAATTGATACTCCAGGTCATGTTGACTTTACTTATGAAGTAAGTAGAAGTTTAGCTGCTTGCGAGGGGGCGGTACTAGTTGTAGATGCGACACAAGGGATAGAAGCCCAGACACTTTCGAATGTATATTTATCTTTAGAAAATAATCTTGAAATTGTTCCTGTTTTAAATAAAATAGATTTACCATCTGCAGATCCTGATAGAGTTAAAAAAGAAATTGAGGATGTAATTGGATTGGATTGTTCAGACATTCCGATGGTATCAGCAAAAACAGGTTTAAATGTTGAAGATGTTTTAGAAGCAGTTATTAAGAAAATCCCTCCTCCAAAATCTAACATGGAAAACAAAAAAACAAAGGCCTTAATTTTTGATTCTTATTATGATCCATATAAAGGTGTTGTTTTACTTGTTAGAGTGGTTTCAGGAAAATTAAAAGTAGGTGATCAAATTAGATTTCTTTCAAATAATATTACTCACACTATTAATGAACTTGGTATCTCAACACCAAAAGTTGTAAATAAAGAAATTTTACAAGATGGTGAAGTTGGATGAATTGCAGCATCAATTAAGGATATTAAAACAATTAATGTTGGTGATACTATTACTTTAAATAGTGACCCAGCTAGTGAACCATTACCAGGATATAAAAAAGTTTCCCCAATGGTTTATTGTGGTTTATATCCTATTGATACATCTCAATACGAAGCGTTTAAAGAGGCAATGCAAAAAATATCACTTTCTGATTCATCACTTGAATATGAATATGAAACATCTCAAGCTTTGGGGTTTGGAATTAGATGTGGTTTTCTTGGTTTATTACATATGGAAGTTATAAAAGAAAGGGTTACAAGAGAATACAATATTGAATTAATTGCTTCTGCTCCTTCTGTTATATATAAAATTTTATTAACTAATGGAGAAGAAATTACAATTGATTCCCCATCAAAATTTCCTGATAGAACTAAAATAAAAGAAATAAAGGAACCTTTTGTTAAAGTTGAAATCATCACACCCGAACAATATCTAGGTAGTTGTATGGAACTTTGTCAAAGTTATAGAGGTGATTACCAGGATTTAATTTATATTGATGACACAAGAAGAAAATTAGTTTATAAATTACCGCTTTCAGAAATAATGTATAGTTTCTTTGATAATTTAAAATCTATTTCTAGAGGTTATGCAACGATGGACTATGAATTAATAGGATATGAAAAGCAGCCTCTTGTTAAGGTTGATATTCTAATCAATGGGCTTAAGGTAGATGCATTATCTGCAATTTATCATAAAGACTTTGCTGCAGAAAGATCAAGAGTTATATGTGAGAAGTTAAAAGAAACAATCCCTAAACATTTATTTGAAATTCCAATTCAAGCTACAATTGGAGGAAAAATTATAGCTAGAGAAACTATTAAAGCATTAAGAAAAAATGTTTTAGCTAAATGTTACGGTGGCGATATTACAAGAAAGAAAAAACTTCTTGAACAACAAAAAGAAGGAAAGAAAAAATTAAAAGCAATTGGAAACATTGAAGTTCCACAGGATACATTTATAAAAGTGTTAAGTAATAAATAATGTTCTGTAATAGACATTATTTATTTTTACATATAGACAATCACTTTATTTTTTTGTATAATTTTAATATATAAAAGGATAAATATGAGAACACTTTATTTCAATGGAACAACTTTAAAAGGTGAAGCAATTAATTTATTAGTTGAAGACAATAAAATTATTTTATCTTCTCAAGAACAAATTCAAGAACAATATGATGAATATGTTGATTTAGAAGGAAAATTAATTATTCCAGGAATAATTGATTTAATAGAATTAAATGACTTCTTATCTGGAGATGTTCAAAAATCTATTGATGATGAATTAGAATCATATATAAAAGGTGGTATTACTAATGTTATAGAATATCCATCAAGAATTGAAAAAAATATAAATTACTTTGATGTTGTTCATAAAATAATAGAAATTAAAAATAAAGAATCAAAAATTAATTTTAATATAGGAAACTTTTTTGATTTAAATAAAAATGAGTCTGAATTTAAATCACTTATTTATTCAGCGCTAACAAAATTTGTTTTACCAAATATTGATGAAACTTCAAAGGAAAGTATTATTGATTCTTTTAAGAAATTTGATAATCTTGCAAAAGAAGAAAATGCTATTGTAATTTCAATGCATGATCCAAACATTGATAAATTTTTAAAATATTTTAAAAATAAAGAAACTAAAATAGTATTCACTGATGTAATCACTGAAAAAGATTTTAGAAGAATTCAAGCATTTAAAGAACAAGGATATAATTTTTATAATATGCTTTTCATTGATTCATTATTTGTAAATGAAGAATTGTGTATTAATGAAGTATATGAAAAAAAATATAGATATAGTAAAAGATTTTCTAAAAAAGAGGATTCTAAATTTTTTATTAGAATGTTAAAAGAAAATAAAGTTGATATTTTAATTCCTCATCATCTTCCTATGTCTATATATGATAAAATGGAGAGATATCAAATTGGGAATCCAAATGCTGAAACATTCTTTCCATTATTAATGGATTTATGCAGAGTATCAGCTATTCCTTATTTTGTTCTTGAAGATGTTCTATTTAACAAACCAAAACAAATATTTGAAACAAACGATATATTATCTTTAGAAGCTGGTTCACTTGCTTCATTTGCTATCTTTGATTTATCAAAAATGTGATTTGTAAAAAATGATGATATCATTTCAAAAGCAAAATGAACTCCATATGAA
>CASDUM010000107.1 GCA_949283985.1 uncultured Mycoplasmataceae bacterium
AATAAAATAATAATGAGGTGAACTTGAAAATTGGTAAAAAAATTATGGTTCACGGCTATAAAAAAAATGGTTGATTATATAGAGTTTGAGAGTTTCCAATAGTCGTTGAAGAAAATGATCGATATGTTTGCTTATCAAAAAAATCTACAAATGTTATTACATCAGAGAAAAATACAGAACGTAATTTTAGATCAAAATCTGATAAAGATACATTTTGATTTTTTTTTAAAGATAAATGATTTAATATTCTAGTCACTATTAACAATGATAAAACTTTATCTTTTTATATAAATCTTGCTTCTCCTTATATTTATGAAGAAGAAGCGATTAAATATATCGACTTTGACTTAGATATTAAGATTTATCCAAATTGTGAATATAAATTACTAGATGAAAATGAATTTGAATTACATAAAGAAGAATTTAATTATGGTGGAAAATTATCTAGAATTATTGAGGAACAAGCTAGCATATTAATGGATAAAAACAGTATTAAAGAAATTGTTGATTTCTTTAATTACGATTTCATGATTAAAATAAAAAATAAATATGAAAAAATTACAAACAAAAAAGGTTAATATGAGTGAATTAAATAAATACTATAATTCAATTTTAGAAAAAGTTGATAATTATTTTAAGGAAAATAATTTTGACAAAGCTATTGACATGTTGGTTGATGAATTAGATGCACCTTATATACCAGAAGAATATTATAAATTATTTGAAGAAAAATTAATTGAAGCAAAATATAAATATAATTATGACAATCCTAAAAACCCTTTAATTAATTTATCAAAGTATGAATTAATGGAAAAAATAAAATCTAACATGATAGGCAGTGATGTTGCAGTTGTTTCTTATTTTCAAAGATTTTATGATGAATTTGATTTGGCAGATTTTGAATTTATTAAAAATATTTTTAGTAATAAAGAAATTAATAACAATATAAAAATATGTATGGTAGAATGCTTAAAAGTTAGATTAAAAAATCTAGAAATAAATTATGTAAATAAAGAAACTAATTTTTCAGAAATATTAAATATTGACGATATAGTAACAATTGATGCAAATAATGAAATGAATAAAATTGCCGAAAGCATTGAAGAACTAACTTCCAGTGAGCCATCATTAATTGATCTTTGTTTTAGTTGTATATATACAATTTATGAACATTACTTCCCTATTTTTCCATTAAGTGAAAAAGATCCGAATGAAATAGCAAAAAAAATAATATATGTTATAAAATGTATTTTGGAAAATAAAACTCCAGAAGAAGATGAAGTTACTAAAATAATTTTTGATACTTTAAAAAAATATTAAAAAAAATCTATTCAATAAATATGAATAGATTTTTGTATTTTATATATATTATTTAGAACTTACTTTTCTGGAAAGTCTTGATTTAAGTCTATTAGCTTTATTCTTTTTAATTACACCTTTAGCTAAAGCACTATCAATACAGCTATATGCTTCATTAATATCTTCTTCTTTTTTAGAAGTAACAGCTTTTTTAATTAATGTTTTCATTCTAGATTCAAAACTATGATTTAATAATCTAGCTTTTTCATCTTGTCTATGACTTTTTTCATTTGATTTAATATTTGCCATTTTATATTCCTTTTAATATGTTATCATTATAAATAAAATTATAATATAATATACTTAATTTAACAAATATTTTGTTTTAATAAGGTGTAAATATGAATTTAATGTGACTTTTATTATTAATTGTTCCTGTAGTGTTAATCGTTATGTGATGAAAGAAAAGAAAAAGTGCATCAATGGAATCTTCTACTTACAAGAAAAGAAGAGAGGGAGATGAAGTTTGAAAAACAGTTAAAGACTATATCAGAAAAGAAGATGGCAAAGGAAAAGAAATTATTGATTCATTTGTTGCAAAAGTTCCAGCTTGAGATTATATTGATAAAAGTTGACCAAAAGAAAAACAATTAGAAAAGAAAGCGGAAATTAAAAAAATAAGAGAGGAAGAAAATTTAAAAAGAAAAGAATGTAAGAAAAATAAAAAGAAATACGTTCCTCTTGGTACAAGATCTTTATATGTAGTATTATTTACTTCTAGGGATGCAAAGACATTAAAAGAAGATAAACCAAGAGCAATTGAATGTGAAGTTATTGAAAAAAGAATAGATAAAAAAACAAATAGTAGAGAAATTATTGTCACGAGAGAGTTAAATTATAAAGAACAATATGAATGAATTATGCCAATAAAGAAGAAAGAGGAAGAAAGATTCCAAAAAGAACATGAAAAAATAATGAAAAAAAGAGTAAAACAAGAAGCTAAGAAAAATAAAAAGAA
>CASDUM010000108.1 GCA_949283985.1 uncultured Mycoplasmataceae bacterium
CATTAGTGTTGTCCACTAATAGGGGATACGTTTAAGTATACAAAGCTCAATATTTTTTATATTCAATATGTAATAATCTCTCTTTTGTTGTTGTCATTTCATGTTAATGTTGAATAATTTAATATATTTTTGAAAATAGGAATAATTATTCATAATAATGAAATTAAAATTGATATTTGCAATGGAGTTTTAATTGTTTCTTTAATTATTCTTGGTAGCAAATAAAACATAAGTCCATATTTAATTAAACTCGGACTTTCTGAACCATATAAAAATTTATAATACTCTATTGAAGAAATAGTACCAAGTAAAAAAGAAAATAAAATTGCGTTAAGAAAACAAATAAGTGATGCATATATAAATAATTTATATTTGCTTTTATTTTTTTTGTAAGTAAGTATACTAAAAACTTCATAACAAATAACAAATACTATTAAAAGTGATATTGCTATATATTTATAGATATTAAAAAAATCGTTTTGATCTATTTGTGATACGCCTTGTCATTTTGATCCGGGAGTTGCATAAGCCAAAATAATTATTAGTGAAATAATTGTAAATGAATAACAAATAGCTCTAGAAAGAACAACATCAAATATGTTGTTTTTAGATTTTTTTCTTAATACATAAATTGATGATATTATTCCTGAAAGCATTCCAAGTAATGGTTCTTGAATTGAATACAATCAGAACCATGGGCCAGTTGGAATTGCAAAATAAGAAATTGTATCAGTTATTACCCCTGAAAAAAAACCAATAATTGGTCCAAATGCTCAACCAATAACAATTAGAGGAGTGTGTGCTAATGAAATAACCATACCAAATTGTGGGATTTTAATTGTAACAAATCCAAGAACAATTCTCAAAGCAATTAATAATGATAAAACACTTATTAATACTATTGATTTTTTTAACTCTAATGGATACATTGGAAAAAAGAAATTGATGATTTTTCTTTTTTGATAAAACATATTATTTTACCAATCCTAAATCTTCAATTTCTTTTCTATATTTTTCATACAACATTGCTTTTAGTTCTCTGTTTTCTTGAGGTTTGTATATGTAGTTTAACATTGGAAATATAATGAAACTAATTAAAAATATATTTATTGATAAAGAAAGGTATGAATACAATTTATACATTTCTTTTGCTTCATAAGTATTACCATCATAAGTATTAATTTCATTCTCATAAAGCAATATAGAATCTACAGAATTATATATTGACATAATCCCTAATAAAAATAGCAAATAATAAATTAAATTATTAGGCTTATATTTAAAATTATCATTAGAAGATTTTTTAAAATATGCCATGCTAGAATATCCTAAAATTATTGCTTCAAAAGCTAAAAGTACATAAGACATAATGCTACTAGATAATGGTATTTCACTTGTATCAACTTTTATCTTAACTCCTGCATTTGAAGTTAATATAGTAACTACCATTTGTGCTATAAATAACAAAGCTGCAATAATTAAAAAAACACCAGAAATTGTTTTTAATATTGGGATAATTTTAGGTTTAGTAAGAAAAAAATAATAATTTCCATTAATATAGTCATCACTGATTCTTTTATTGATCATTTGACTAATTATAGTTTCTCTATAAATTTCAGGATTGCCATATGGGTTTTGTTGAAATGAACTACTATCATTTTGAAAATTGCTTGAATTAGGATTATCTTCTTTTTTAATATTTTCTGTTTTATCTAATTTTGAAAGATCATCAATTTTTGATTTATCAATATTGAAGTTGTTTATATTTATGTCAAATGAATTTTTTAAGTATACTTTCAAATATTGAATTTCATCATTGAATTCAAATTCTTCTTTAAAATTAGATGGCTTTATTTCGGATATTTTATTTTTTAGAATAACATTAAATTTGTCAAGAAAATCACTACTTGATTTTACTTTTTCCTTTTCTTCTAACTGAGCTAACATGTTTATATTTTTGGATATGATATTTGAAAAATTTTTATCACTTAAAGGCGAACCAAAACTAGAAGCATTACTTAAGATAATACTTAATTGGTTTTTAATTTCATTAATAATTTTTTTCTTAAGTTTATTGTCCATGATAACCTCCTGAAATTAATAATTTTATGGAATTATAAGAATCCTTTGTTCCGCTTTTAATCCCTTTATCTAATTCTACCAAAATATTTAATAAATTATCTATATTATCAATTGTTGTATTATTGATAATAGATAAAAATTGATTTTCTTGAAATTGCTGTATTTTAAATTCTTCAATTAATGATTTTTGTTTATTTTTATTATAAAAAATCATCATTGTCCTTAGGTTAAAAAGATATGAAATGAATATTGCTAAAA
>CASDUM010000109.1 GCA_949283985.1 uncultured Mycoplasmataceae bacterium
ATATTGCATTGAATTTATTTAAAGTAGATAACATCAAGAAAATTGATAATGCTAAAATCACACATGTCAATATTACTTTAATAAATTTAATAATTCTTTTAAACTTTTTTATCATATTTTAATTATAACAAAATGTGAATTGCATTAATAAAGTATTTCTTATTTTTTATTATTTTATCTATTTTAATTTAAGAATAGAACTATATATTATGAGTGCATTATTTAAAAATAAAAACAAATATGAATAATAACTAAATAAGTTATTTCATATTTGAGTTATATTTATGTAGTTTTACTTTAAAAATTTTTCTTTTAATGATACACAAATTAATTTTGATAAATCACCAACATAAGTAAATTCAGATAGTTTTTTTAATGCATCTGGAGATTCTTCATTACAAATATTGTATCCAGTAACTTTAAACAATTCAATATCTGAATATGTATATCCAATTGACACAATATCTTCAATTTTCATATTATATTGTTTATCTTTTTTCTTTATTGTATCAATCGCATATGAAATTGTTGAATTCAATGGATATATATTAATTGTATTTGAATCTACAAATGAAGAGTTGAATACAGAACCATATTTTTTTAATAAATTAAAAATATGTGTAATATCATTTTTATTATCTAAAGAAATAGAAATACAAGAAATATTTTTATTAGGTTCGAATTTGTCTATTTCAGAATACTCTATCTTCTTAGTATCTAATTCCTTCTTGTCTTTAATATATGAGATAGAGTCCATTTTAAGTAAATTTATTTCTCCATTAGATTTAGATATCTTAATAGATAGTTTATTTACTTCTTCGAATACAATTCTTTCCAACACTCCTTCAATTGTTCTAATTTCTTGGTCAGAAAAAACTCTATTTGATAAATATTTTTCTGTTGAACAATTATATATTTGAGCGCCATTATAAGCTATTAAATAGCAATCTTTATTTAAAAATAAATTATTTTTAATTTCAATTAATTTATTTATATCCATTGATGAGATTAGTGAAATTTTATATTCTGAATCAATCATTGAATTTAACACTTTTCTATGATCAGATAAATATAAATTATTTCATTCATCATTTTTATAAAATAAATTTTCTATTCTAATTATTATTCATTTATTTACCATATTATCTCATTTCAGAAATTATTGTTTCTTTTTAGAAGAACTTTCTTTTTTATTAGAAGCTTTTTTCATTTCTTGTTTTGCTTCTATTGCTTCTTTAGGTAATTTTAAATTCTTATGAATGTATTCAATTTGTTCTCTTGTAATTGTTTCTAATATAATTAAAGCTTCTACAATCAAGTCTAATTCTTTTTTATTTTTCTTAATTGTATTTATAGCTCTTTTATATTGTTCATCAATTATTTTATTAACTTCTTTATCAATTGCTAATGCTGTTTCATCAGAATATAATTTTGATGCATATGGATTAACAGTTCCTTCAGAAGGTACAAATTGTGTCATTCCTAGTGAACTCATCCCTAATTGCATAACCATTGATCTAACAATATTTGTAACTTTATATAAGTCATTTGATGCACCGGTTGATACTTTTTCTTTTCCATAAATAAATTCTTCAGCAGCTCTACCACCTAGTGCACTTGAAATAATAGATAATAAATCATCTTTACGTTGAATAGACATTTCTTGTTTCTCAGGAGTGGATAATGTGTATCCAGCTGTTCTACCTCTTGGAATAATAGTAATTTTTTCAACAATATCAGCCCCTGGATTATGTAATCCTACCAGAGCATGTCCAGCTTCATGATATGCAATTTGTTCTTTTTCTTCTTTAGTTATTACTCTTGTTTGTTTAGCAGGTCCAGCAATAACTCTATCAATTGCTTCATCTAATTCTTTCATTCCAATTGTATTTTTATTTTCTCTAACAGCAAGGAGAGTTGCTTCATTTAAAACGTTTTCAAGTTGAGCGCCTGAAAAACCTGGTGTTCTTCTTGCGATTTCTTCTAGTTTAACTGATGAAGAAATATTTTTATTTCTTGAATGGATTTTAAGGATTTCTACTCTTTCTTTGATGTCTGGCAGATTAATTTGAACTTGTCTATCAAATCTTCCTGGTCTTAAAATGGCTGGGTCTAATACATCTAGTCTATTAGTTGCAGCTATTACTATAACCCCTGAATTAGTTGAGAATCCATCCATTTCAGCTAATAATTGGTTAATAGTTTGATCTGCAATTCCTCCACTAGCACCAGCAATTTCATTCTTACCTCTTTTTGATGCAACAGAATCAATTTCATCTATAAAAATAATTGAAGGTGCAGCAGTACTAGCTTTTTTAAATAAATCTCTAACTCTCTTAGCACCAACACCTACTAACATGTCTTCAAATGAGGATCCAGCAGCTTCAAAAAATGGAACTCCAGCTTCTCCTGCAACCGCCTTTGCTAGCAGTGTTTTACCTGTGCCAGGAGGACCATAAAGAATAACTCCTTTTGGTGCTCTAGCTCCCATTGCAGCATATTTACCTGGATTTTTTAAATAATCTACTAATTCCATTAATTCATTTTTTTCTTCTTTAATTCCTGCAACATCACTAAATTTAATATTTGTTTGTGCAAGTTTAGCTGGTGATTTACCTATTCCAAATAATGAATCTCCACCGCCTGAACCAGTTTGAGCTCTCATCAATCTGAAAGACATAAACACCATTGCAAAAATTAATATGGTAGGTAATAAATTAATTAAAACTGAAAAGAAACTTGGTGAAACAACCTGAGCTTGTGCAGATACTACTGCATTGTAAAAAGAAATTTTTTCACCAGTTAATGATGTACTAGTGGCACTCATATCAACAACTTCTACACCATTAATACTTACTTTTTCTGCATTATCCTTTCATCCATAAAATGAAACTCCAGTAAATAATCCACCATTTAAAGTAAATTTCAATTGATTAGAAGTAGTTCCAAAAGTCGCAGTTAAATTAGAATCTTCTTTAATAGTATATGTTTTTCCATCAGATAATTGCAGTTTTCCGTCTTTATATGTTTTAACTTTATATATTGGAGGTGTTCAGTTTGCTGCAGTTATTCAGAAAATAATACCACCAGTAACTAAAACAACAATAGATCAAATAATGATTCTTTTTTTTCTTTTTCGCAATTTTGCATCTTCTTCCCTTTTTTTTGCAGGGTCTGGTTTAAAGTTTTCTTGTTTAAACTTATCTAAATCATTTTCAGAATTAACTTTATTTAACTTAGATTCAGATTTTATGTCTTGATTGATTTCTTTTTCTTCTTTGTTATCTTCTACTTTACTTTCCTCGACATCAATAGAAAATAAATTTTGTCATCTCTTTTTCATATTAAATATCTTCCTTTTCTATTATTTCATTTTTTAGAACACCTACAAATTCATAATTTCTACATTTTTCTTTATAGTCTAAGCCAAAACCAACTAAAAATTTATGAGGGATTTTAAAACATGAGTACGCTATGTCTAAATTAACTTTTCTTCCTGTTGGTTTATCGAGTAAGGTAATTATTTTGATTGAATTTGGTTTTCTCTTTTCAAGTTCTTTAATAACATAAAAAATTGTATATCCAGAATCAACAATATCTTCTACAAGTAATACATCTTTTCCTTCAATATTAGATAAAATGTCAGTTACTATTTCAGGTTTGCCTTGTGCTTTATGTTCTCCTTTAAAACTAGAAACAACCATAAAATCTAAAGTAATATCTCTTTCAATTTCAGTAACTAATTGTCCGATAAAAGGTATGCTACCTTTTAAAAGTCCAACCAGCACAAGATCTTTGTTTTTATCCGTATATGTATCATCAATTCATCTTGCAGCCTTTATAATTCCTTTTTTTAATTGTTTTTTTGTTATAAGGATTTCAGATACATTTTTTACATAATCTTTTTTAACCATTTATTCCTCACGCATTCTCTTTATTCTTGAAAAATATTTTTTTTCTACATCTTTTTTAGTTGTAGCAACTATTTTGCTTTCTTCTTTATTTTCAATATTTATTTGTTCTTTTATAAAATCTTCATCATTATTTATAGCTTTTATAAAGCTATCAATTTTCTTTGTAGTTGCACTATTTTTAATTTCATCACATGTTGCATTTTCTTCAATTATTTCAGAAATATTTTTATCATTTTGATATTGAATAAATTCAATCATTCTATCTTCACTAACTGGAGAAGGTTTAGAATCTATTTTTTTAATTAAAACAACACAATTTGATTGAATTTTATTATTACCAGAACTTTCTCATCTTGTTGCCTTGAAATTGATATTAGTGTTTGGAATTAAAGAATTAAGAGTCATTAATATTTTTTCTTTGTAGTTTTTAAAATAAACTTTTTCACATATAACTGTAAAATCAATATTAACAATTTCATAATCTTGATCTTTTAACATGAATAAAGCGTGGCTTAATATTTTTCTAGATGATAAATTTTTATTTTTTTTATCATTTTCAGGAAAATATTTACCTAAATCGCCTTTTGATAGAGCGCCATATATAGCTTCTGAAATACTATGTAGTATGATATCTCCATCTGAATATGCTTTAATTCTGTAATTACTCTCTATACATGTTCCGCCAATTATCATTTTCTTTTTATGAAAAATATTCTTTTTTAAATTATGAATATCATTAGATTGTCCTATTTTATACATAAAACCTCATAATAATAATATATATATTTTACAACATTATAGATAGTAATTACAAAGTTTATTATTTTATGCTTTTAATATAAATATGTGGTGCAACTTTAAAGTAAGCAAAATTAAGTTTAAAATATAAAGTAGTGACAAAATAAAAAAGATGCGCAAAATCACACTTTTATTACCAAAATATACTTTAAAGTCGAAATGTGAAAATATTATGATAAATGATTATATTTTGGATTTGAATAATTTGTTGATATAATATAAATGTTATACAAAAGTGCAGATGTAGTTCAATGGTAGAACGCAACCTTGCCAAGGTCGAGACGCGGGTTCGATTCCCGTCATCTGCTCCATTAATAATTAAAATTACTGGAATTAATATATATAAAAATTAATTCTTGTTTTTTTTTTTTTGAATTTTGTAGTATATTATTAGTTGTTAGTATATGAAGGAGTTGCAATGTCTATATTAATGTTATGTTTAGCAATATTCTCTGCATTATTTATAATTTGTTGGAAATGGTTTTATTTAAACTTCTTTTCAAAGGCAAAATTGAATAGAATTTTAAATAAAAAGATTTTTAATATAAAAATTACTGAATTTTTAAAATATGTTGTTCTTATTTTGGTTATTGCTATATATTTCTTTATTAGATGAACACCAGCACTAATAAATGTCATTAAATATAATTTATTCGTAGCTCCTCCTTCAGAATTTAGAAGCGCTAATATATCAATATTATTATTATTAGATCTATGTTCATTTATAGGTATATTATTACCTTTTGCATTTTTATTTGATAAAAAGAAAAAGATTGTGCCATCCATTGCTGTTCTTTCTGTTTTAGGTGGATTTGCAACTATGTTTTTTACAATTCCGGAAATGTATAGTAGACCCTTCGATGCAAAATTATTTTTTATAGGTAATCTTAACATTGGCGATGGTTCTCACGACGAGCCTTTAATGTTTATCATGCATTATTGAATGATATGCGTTGGATTAAATATTATAGTATGGCAAGATAAAATAACATTCATAGACATCATTAAAATTATTGGTATAATACTTTTATATCTTGGACTTATTCTTGGTGTATCTAGAGGATTTAATATTCAAACTCATGTAACCGCTTTGGTAGAAGGTGATTTTGTTAAGTTAGATGATTCATATTATCTTGGTGATAAATATTATACAGCTCCTTCATATGAAGTATTTTGTGATATATTTAATACTTCAAATTGAGAACTAGCCGCATTATCGGCTTGATCATCATTTACATGAATAACATTATTGATTGCTGGATTTAAAAATATATTCTGATTAATAAATCATGATAAATCAATATTAATCGATGAAATGAATTTAATAGATAAAAATAAATAGCATAGAAAAATCCTCTATGCTATTTTTAATTGCTTACTTCTTCTGATTCAATAATGAAATTTTTAATATTAGCGTCATCTAATGCTTTTTTAACGATTTTTTCTTGATTTGGAATTATCATACTATTAAATGTGAAAAATGATGAATGAACTATTATTTTTTTCATATTCTCAAATAATACATTTCCTTCTTCAATGTAGATATTTAAGGGCAATTTTTGTTCATATGCTCTTAGATTAACTGATTCTCTTAATTTAGATAATTTATCAAGATGTCTAGTTCATGCCCCATCAATCATTTGAATTAATACTTTTTTAATAGATTCACCTTGACCATCTTCATAAATTTTTTGTAGTTTGCTTCTAATGTATATCTCAATAATTTTATTTAATTTTATTTGAGCGTTTATTTTTAACATATCTTTAAAATCATTTGAAGTAAAATAATCAAATCTTAATATTTTTTGATTAACTATTGCTGCAACTTTAACCGGATCTACAATTGCTTTGTTTTCTTTAGAAGAAGCAACATTTAAAATATCTGCTGTAATATCTTTTGACATATTTATTAGAATAGATGTATTATCTTTATTTAATAAAATTTGGTCTCTTTGTTTATATATTAATTCTCTTTGCAAAGATAAAACATAGTCATATTCTAAAATGTTTTTTCTAATATCAAAGTTAAACCCTTCAACTTTCTTTTGCGTTTTATCAAGTAGACTAGCAAAGAATTTTGAATCAAAAAATTCTTCCTCATCTAATTTAGTACTTGCCTTCTCAAATTTATCTGTTGCAAATCTTTTAAAAAGTGAATCTTCTAACGATGTAAAGAATCTAGATAATCCAGGGTCTCCTTGTCTTCCTGAACGTCCTCTTAATTGATTATCAATTCTTCTAGATTCATTTCTTTCTGTTCCAATAACATATAATCCACCAAGAGCTCTAACTTCATCATCAATCTTAATATCTGTACCTCTACCAGCCATATTGGTAGATATTGTTATTGCACCTTTAGATCCTGCATTTTTAATAATTTCAGCTTCTCTCGCATGGTTTTTTGCATTTAGAATTTCATTTGATATACCAAGTTGATTTAATTTTTCATGAAGCATTTCTGAATCTCTAACAGATGATGTACCAACAAGAATTGGTTGACCTGTTTCATGTTTTTTAATAATGTCAGCAATTACGTGCTTTCATTTTGCTTCTTTATTTGTAAAAATGTAATCTGGTTCATCAATTCTTTGAATCGGTTTATTTGTTGGAACTTTGACAACAATCATGTTATAAATTTTTAAAAACTCTTCCGCTTCAGTAAATGCAGTACCAGAAACTGCTGATAGTTTTTTATACATTCTAAATAATGATTGATATGTAATTGTTGCAAGAATTTGATTTTCAGGATCAATTTTTACATTTTCCTTTGCTTGAATAGCTTGTTGTAATCCAGCATTATAACTATGACCTTCTAAAATTCTACCTGTAAATGCATCAACAAGTAAAATTGCATCATCTCTAACTATATATTCTCTACCAGATTTAAAGATGAAATTAGCTGTTAATGAGTTACCAATTTTATGATATAAATCTGATGAATTAATAGAATATAAATTTTTTACATTAAAGTATTTTTCAGCCTTTTCTGATCCATAAGGACTTAAGGAAATTGCGTTTGTTTCTAAATCAATAATATAATCTTCTTCATTTAATGTTTTAACAAATTTATCGACTTCTTTATATAATGAAACATCATCTTTGGGCATACCAGAAATGATTAGCGGAGTTCTTGCTTCATCAATTAAAACTGAATCACCTTCATCAATGATAGCAAAGTCTAAACTTTTTATTACTTTATCATCATAACTTGCTACCATGTTATCTCTCAAATAATCAAATCCTAGTTCTGAATTTGTAGTATATGTGATATCTCTTGAAAACATTTCTCTTTTAACATTTGGTTGTAATTCAGATGTATTATAACCAACTGTGATTCCAAAATGTTTAAAAATACTTTCAGCAAATTCAGCATCTCTTTTAACTAAGTATTCATTCACAGAAACTACGTGAACTGATTTTTTAGCTAAAGCATTTAAATATGCAGCAAATAAAATTGTAAGTGTCTTACCTTCACCTGTAAACATTTCTGCGAAGTTTCCACCAAAAATTATATATGCCCCCATTAGTTGAACATTGTGTGCAAATAAGCCTGTTACTTTATATACAGCTTCTCTAAAAATTGAAAATGCATCGACAACAACTTCTTCAACAGAGATTTCTTTATTTTGAATTTTATTTGATAAAAAATTTGATCTTTTAATTAAATCATCTAATGAAAGTTTAGAATATTCTTCTTTATTTAAATCAACAGCTTCAGCTATTAATTTTGCTTCACGTAGAAGTTTAGATGGTTTATTTTTTATTTTCTTAATAATATCGGTTCTTGGTTCCATTCTATAATCTCCTATTCTAAATTTCCATTTTTCATTTTAATAATTCTTGTTGCAAAACTTGTATCTTTTTCATTATGTGTAATCATTATAATTGTTATTCCAAGTTTTTCATTAATTGATTTTAACATATCAATAATAATTTTAGTAGAAACTTCATCTAATGCTGAAGTTGGTTCGTCAGCAAAAATTATTGAAGGTTTTTTAGCAATTGTTCTTGCAATAGCGACTCTTTGTTGTTGTCCACCAGATAGTTGATATGGATATTTATTTTTAAGTTCATATAAATCTAATTGTTTAAGTAATTCATCTAACTCTTCATCTGGCATTACATATTTTCTAAAATTTTTTGAATTTATTCTATTACTTATATACGCACCAATTCTTATATTCTCAGCAACATTTAAATTAGGAATTAATGCATACCTTTGAAAGATATATCCTATGTTATTTTTTCTATAAATAGTCAAATCATCTTGATCTAATAGAGATACATTAATACCATCTACTATGATATCTCCATATGATATATCGTCAATACCTGCAATCATATTCATCAAGGTAGTCTTACCAGATCCTGACGGACCTAAAAGTAGAACAAATTCTCCTCTTTTAATATTCAATGATAAATCTTTTATTACATGCAAATTAAATTCTTTTGTAGAATATATTTTATTTAAATTTTTTATCGAAATAAAATTATCATCTGTATTAGATGATTCATTAAATATATATCCATTCTTATATTTCTTTACA
>CASDUM010000110.1 GCA_949283985.1 uncultured Mycoplasmataceae bacterium
AAAATTATACAAGAGATCTTTTAGAAAATACAAGTATTAAACTATATAATAAAATCAAAATATCAGACGTTTATGATGAATTAATTAAAACAGCAGTTAATAGTATTAGTAGAATTCATCCAAAATATGAAAATATTGCTGCAAAATTATTTTTACTAAAAATATATAGAGAATCATGAAATATTAAAACAAATAATAACTATCCTAGTATGAAAGAAGTGATAGATAAAGGTATTCAGTATAAAATTTATGATAAAAATGTTTTTAGATCATTTTCTGATGAAGAAATTGAAAAAATAAATGAAGCAATTGATGTTGAAAGAGATTATTTATTCACATACAAATCACTATACACTTTTTATTCTAAGTATTGTTTAAATTATTCAAAAAATAAAAAATTGGAATTAATGCAACATGCATATATGAGGATTTCAATGTTTTTATTTCATAAAGAACAAGAAAATAGAATTGAAAAAATTATTAAATTCTATAATTTACTTTCACAACAATATTTTACTCTTGCAACTCCAATAGTTTTAAATGCTGGAACCATAAACCCACAACTTTCTAGTTGTGTATTATCTAAAATGGGAGATAGTGCAAATTCTATTATGGATACAACAAAAGATATTGCAATATATTCAAAATTTAAAGGTGGGAATGCTGTTGATATTTCAGATATTAGAGCAAGTGGAGGATATATTTTAGGAAATTCTGGTTATTCTTCAGGTCCAGTTCCATTTTTAAAAATAGTTGAATCAACAATTAAAGCATTTAACCAAGGTTCATCTAGACCAGGTGCTTGTGCTGTTTATTTTCAATGATGACATTACAATTTTGAAGAACTAATTGTTTTAAAAAGCAATAGTGGAACAGAGGAAAATAGAGCTAGACACTTAAAATATGCAGTTAAACTTAATAATTTACTAATTAAGAGATTTTTGAACAAAGAAAATGTTACTTTGTTTGATCCTAATGAAGTCCCTCTATTAAAAAATAAATTTGGAAAAGAATTTGAAGAACAATACATCAAGTACGAACAATCAAATTCAGTTAGAAAAAAAGTTGTTCCAGCTAAAAAGATTTTTGAAATGATGATGAAAGAAAGAGTTGAAACTGGTAACATTTATATTTTTCATGAAGAAAATGTTAATGAAACTTCAATGCTTAATAGATATATTAATTCATCAAATTTATGTTGTGAAATAACACTTCCTTCTAGACATTCAAATCAAATAACTGAAGATATCACAATTACCGATAATGGTTATCAAATTAATAAAAGATATGAATCTGGAGAGATTTCATTATGCAATCTTGCATCAATTAACTTATATATTTGATGTAATTTACCAAAAAAAGAAAAACAAGAAGTTGTTGATATTGTAGTAAGAGCTATGGATAATACAATTGATATTGCTAAATATCCAGTAATGGAAGGAAGAATAACTAATCAAGACTATCGTTATTTAGGAATTGGTGTATTAAATTATGCTAACTATATTGCTTCTAAAAAAATAATGATTGATTCTCAAGAGTCATTAGAAGAAACACATAAAATATTTGATGAATTAAGTTATATGATAATTTCATCATCATTAAAACTTGCTAAAGAAAGAGGATCATACAAACACTTCAGAGAATCTCTTTGAGCAAAAGGATACTTACCATTATTTAAAGCAAATAAAAATGCATTAATGTTAACTAAATACAAACCAGATTTAAATAAATGAAAAAAATTATCTGAAGAAATTAAAAAATATGGTCTAAGAAATGCTCAATTAATGGCAATAGCTCCAACTGCTACTAGTGGAAAAGCTATTAATGCAACTGAAAGTATCGAACCAATACAAAATTTCTTTTATAAAGAAGATGGAAAAATCAACTTACCTACATTAGTTCCAAATATTAAAAATTGAAAAAATTATAAATTAAGTTTTGATTGTGATCAATATAAATTACTAGAGCTTGCAGCGATTAGACAAATTTACTTAGATCAAGCACAATCAATAAATATGTATTTTAAAAAAATAACATCAGTTTCTGACTTTACATTATATCATTTATATGCTTTTGAGTTAGGTATTAAAACACTTTATTATTGTAAGACTGAAAAAGATGTCGCTGATATTATATGCGAAAGTTGTT
>CASDUM010000111.1 GCA_949283985.1 uncultured Mycoplasmataceae bacterium
GGAATAAATGTCTACAATAGTTTCATTAATAACACCACGTTTCAAATCAGCTGTTGCAATTATTAGATTATCTGGTGATAATGCATTTAATACAATTAATAATTTTTCTTCTAAAAAAATATCAAAAGAAGATACGTGAAAAATTGTAAGAACCAAATTACTAAGAAAAGATAAGTCTATAATTGATGATGTATTATTATCTGTTTTTGTAGGTCCTAAATCTTTTACAGGATTTGATGTTGTTGAAATAAATTGTCATGGAAATTTAATTATCATTGATGAAATAATAAATGAATGTTTATCATTTGGATGTAAATTAGCTGAAAGAGGAGAATTTACAAAACAAGCTTTTCTTAACAATAAACTTGATATTAATCAAGCACTTTCCATTAATTCATTAATAAATTCTAATTCAAAAATAACTAATAAAATTTCTTTGCTATCACTTCTTGGGTCAAACAAAAAGAAACTAGAAATTATTAGAGATGCATTATTTGAAATTATCGGAAATTCTGAAGTTTCAATTGATTATCCTGAATATGAAGATGTTAAAGAGTTTTCACTTGATCACATAAAAAACATTTTAATGAAAATAAATAAAGATATTATTGAAGCTTGTAAATCTTTTGAAAAATATAAATTTTTATATGATGGAATAAACATTCTTATAATTGGTAAAACTAATTCAGGAAAATCTTCATTATTTAATTCAATATTAAAATATGATAGATCAATTGTTTCGGATGAAAAAGGAACAACGAGAGATTATATTCTTGAATCAATTTATATTAATGATAAAAAATATAATTTTATAGATACTGCTGGATTTAATAAAACTGAAAATAAAATTGAATCTGAAGGAATAAAGAGAATTGATGATTTAATTGAAAAATCAAACTTAATTATATATTTATTTGATCAATCTAAAATTATATGTAAAAAAGAATTAGAGTTCTTTAATCAAATTGATAGAAATAAAATATTAGTAAAAAGTAAATCTGATTTAAATGATGCTAATCCAGAAATAAAAGCAATTAAAATATCAACTAAAAATAACGATATTAATGAATTAATTAATAAAATAGATAGTATTTTTTCACATGAATTTAATGAAGAATCAATCTTAATTTCATCTAACGAAGAGCTTTCTATTTTCAACGAGTTAAAAAATGAAATAGATGAAATAATTGAACTAATAGATAATGAAAATATTACAATTGATTTAATAATTCCATATATTGAAAATATTTATAAAAAGATTTGCATTATTTTAGGCGAAGAAAAAGATTTCGATATTTTAGATAATATTTTCAAAAATTTTTGTTTGGGGAAATAATGAAAAAAATTTTTGACACTCATTGTCATTTAAATATTGAACCTTTTATAGATAATTTAAATGAACTAAAAAAAGAAATATCTGAATATGATATTTATATAAACATAGTAGGCGTAGATAAGGAAAGTTCTAAAATTGCTATAGATTTATCAAATAGCACTAATGTTTTTGCAACAGTTGGAATTCATCCTAATGATTGTATATCAATTAATGATAATATCGAAAATGAAAAATTTTTAATAGAAATGATTGAAAAGAATAAATCTAAAATAATTGCAATTGGAGAAACAGGATTAGATTTTTATAGAAGTGATAAAAATGAAAAATTGGAAGTTCAATTAGATTCAATGATTAGGCATATAAATATTGCAGAAAAATATAACTTACCAATTGTTTTTCATGTTAGAGACGCTCATGATGAAATGATAAATTTTTTAAGTAATAAAAAATTAAAAACAAATTTTATAATTCATTGTTTTTCCGGAAATTTAGATTATGCCAAAAAATATATTGAACTAGGTGGTTATATATCTTTTTCTGGTACGATAACATTTAAGAATTCAGACGAATTAAGAGACATCATTTTGAAAATTGATAAGTCAAAAATTATTGTTGAAACTGACTCACCATTTTTATCTCCTGAACCTTTTAGAGGTAAAATAAATAAACCACTAAATGTAAAATTTGTATTAGATAAAATTAATGAATTACTCAACGACGACTTGACTGATAAAATTTTTAATAACGCAATCTCAGTATTTAATTTAAAAATGTAAAACATTTCCATTTTTTTTTTTTTTTTAAATGAATATAAAAGTTGGTTTTCTTATATATTTAATAAAAGGAGGATAAATGAAAAAATTTGATAATAACTATGATGTTTTAGTTATTGGAGCTGGTAATGGAGGATTAGTTGCGGCTGCTACATGCGCAAATAAAGGGCTAAAAACATTGTTGATTGAGCAACATAATGTTCCAGGTGGATTTGCTTCTTCATTTGTAAGAGGAAGATTTGAATTTGAACCTGCGCTGCATGAATTGGGTAATGTTGGTAATGATCAAAACAAAGGTGATGTTAAACAATGTTTTGATAATTTGGGTATAAAAATTGATTGAAACTTAATTAGTGAAGCTTTTACAATTTTAATTCCACAAGAAGACGGCACACAAAAAATTTATAAAATACCATATGGTCGTGATGAATTTGCGAAAGCATGTGAACAAATTGAAAAAGGTTCATATGAAAAAGTTAAAAAATTTATTGATATTTGTGAAAATTGTTATTTCGCTGCTAGATATTTAAGAGAATCAAGAGGTAATCCTGATGTTGAAATAATGAAGACAAAATATGTAAATTATTTAACTACTGCTAATTCAACATTAGATGACGTTTTGAGAAAATTAAAAATGCCAAAGCTTATAAAATTTATAATTGAAGCTTATTGGCTTTATTTAGGTACAACACCTAAAGACATATCTGCAAGTTTATATGCAATTATGTTTTATGAATATATAGAATTTGGACCATATATTCCAGAAATGAGATCACACGAAATTTCTCAAACTATTGCAAATAGATTCGAAGAATTAGGTGGAGAAATTTGATATAACACAAAGGCAGAAAAAATTGATGTTTGTGACGGGAAAATAGTAGGTTGTCAAACATCTAGAGGATATATTAAAACAAATCACATTATAAGTAATGCGTCACCGCATATTGTGTATGGTGATTTAATTGAAAACGACAAAGTTCCTAATATTGAAAGAAATCTTACAGGAATGAGAAAACCTGCCTCACAAGGTTATTGTGTCTTTTTAGGTTTAGATATTTCCGCAGAAAAACTTGGTTTAACTGATTATTCATATTTCGTAGTTAATTCAAAAAATCATGATGAAGTCTATGAAGATATGCATGATATTGATAAAAATAATTCATATATAGTAGTTGTTCAAAATAATGGATGTAAATCAGCATCAGAAAAAGGTACATGTATATTATCATTTACTACTCTTTATGAAGATGCATGAAACGATGTTAAAGAAGAAGAATATTTTGATGTTAAAAATAAAATTGCAAAAAGATTTATAGAAAATTTTGAACAAAAAATGAACATTGACATAACTAGTCATATAGAAGAAATTGAAGTTGCAACCCCTGTAACATTTGCAAGATATACAGGAAGTAAGAATGGTGCAATTTATGGTTATAAATGTTATGTAAATGATTCTGCATATGTAAGAGGTAAGAATATGGATTTATACTATACAATAGATGGATTAAGATTCTGTGGTGGAAATTCTCATTTCTCACACGGTTATTCAATAACTTATATTTCTGGTGAAGTCGCAGGTAATAAAACATTTGGTGATATAAAAGCTAAACAAAAAGGAGCATAATTATGGCAAATAAAAAAGACAATAAAATGTTTGTATATAAAAAGAGTATTTCACCTTTATTTGATATGCTTGCTGCTAAAAATCTTCCAAATAAAGTTTTAGAAAACGTTAAAAAAAGTAATAAAGAAATTCAAAATAATTTTTATATTAATGAACTAGCAGATGAATTACATCCTAAAAAAATAAATGTTCAAATTAAAAAAATAATTAATGAAGACAAAGAAACTAAAACATATATTTTTGAAAACATAGATAAAAACAAAATGCCTTTTTTTAGAGCAGGGCAATATGTATCTGTAGTTTTAGAAATTGATGGAGTTAAGATATCTAGACCATATTCTATTTCATCATCACCATATGATGCATCAAGAAAAAACGAAATATGAATAACTGTAAAAATAGTTAAAGATGGTTATGTATCGAATTGAATGCATAAAAATTTAAAAGTGGGTCAAAAATTAGAAATAAGTCAACCAGAGGGTGAATTTTATTATGATAACATAAGAGATCCAAAAACAATTATTGCAATTGCCGGCGGGTCCGGAATAACTCCTTTTTTATCAATGGCTAAGTCAATTGTTGAAGGAAGCGAAGATTTCAATTTATTAATATTAAATGGTAATAAAAAAGTTGATAACATCATTTTCAAAGATGAATTTATCGAACTTGAAAAAAAATCAAATGGTAAAGTAAAAGTTATAAATGTTTTATCCGAAGAAAAGAAAAGCGGATATGAACATGGTTTTATTAATTTAAATTTAATTAAAAAATATATTCCAGAAAATCAAGAATATTCGATTTGGATGTGTGGACCAAAGGCAATGTATAAATTTGTTATGAAAGAAATAATCCCTTTAAGACTAAGAAGAAAATTTATTAGAGTTGAAGCTAGTAATCAAGTCGGAAAACCTTCAATGTACGAAGAATATAAAAATAAAGGGAATAAGAGAATATATAATATTACAGTTAGATATTACGATCAAGAAATTACTATCAAAGCAGATTCAAATGACACAATATTAACATCATTGCATAAAAATAAAATATCTGCTCAATCTAAATGTTTAAGTGGATTATGTTCTTGATGTAGAGTTAGAGTTGTTAAAGGAGATGTATTTACACCTCATTCGTACGATTCAAGAAGAATGGCAGATGAAAAAAATAAAATATATTATTCTTGTTGCTCATTCCCAATATCTGATTTAGTAATTGAAGCATATTAAAAATTGCTTATTTATTGATATATAATAAAAATTTAAAATGGAGAATCATTATGTTTTCCATTTTTTTTATTAAAATTCAAAATACATATTAAAGCGAATATATTTTGTAATCTAAATTAGTTCATGAAAAGTTCAATAAAAGTTTATAAAAAAGTCCTGAATTTTTCTTGAATTTATCCAAAATCCATAATTTTATATAAAAATTACCTTTATTATAAGTGAGGTGATAAATAAACATGCCAATAAATTATCTCAAAATAATTTTTAAGAAATGAGACAAAAATAGAAAATAATAAAATAATTCTAGACCAAGGCAAAAACTATCCAAAGAATAGTGCAACAAGATTCTTAAAGATTTTACTTGTCTTTGTTGTTAAAATGGTTATAGTAGCGATAATACAAGATGATACTTTATACTATGAAGTATAAAGTTGAAAAAAAGTAGAAACGACATCTTATTGGAAAAATTTAATCAAATGTTTTCAGGTTTTAAAGAAAAATATAAAACTGAAATCAATGTATTCAAAGATGAAGTAAATTCAAGATATGATAAAGTTGAATCAAGACTAGATAATATTGAAGAAGATTTTTTTTGAACTTAAAACTAAGGTTAATGATATTGATGAGAGACTTTCTAATCTTGAATATGAAGCTAAAAAATATGGCTAAAAATTGTAAATCAATTGCCTTTTATTAATTTTAATTTTTTTCGTATAAATTAAATTTAACAGCAATTGCTGAATTAAAAATAAATTCATATATTAAAATATGAATTTATTTTTTCTTTTTCATAAGATTTATTTAAGATTATCTATTCTACTAGTTCACCTGTTAAACTGAATCTAGAGACATTTGTTATTTTTACTTTTACAATTTCACCAATATTACATTTACCAATAAAATTTACAACTTTTCACTCTGGAGAATAACCAAACAAAACATCACCATTCTTTTTAGATGGGCCTTCAACAAGAACATCGACAATGCTCCCAAGAAATTTTTCATTGTTTTCTTTTGCGTATTTTCTAACTAAATTATTTAATTTTTCTAATCTTTCTTTTTTTGTTTCTAATGATATATCATCTTTTAATGTTGCTGCATATGTACCATCCCTTGGTGAATAAATAAATGTATATGCATTATCATATTTAATTTTTTCATATAGTTTTAATGTATTTTCAAATTCTTCGTCTGTTTCATTTGGAAAACCAACAATTAAGTCAGTTGATATTGCGCAATTTGGAATTTCTTTTTTTATTTTTTCTATTTTATTTATATAATCATTTATGCTCATTTGTCTATTCATAGATTTCAATATTCTTTCATCTCCACTTTGAACAGGTAAATGAATATATGGCATTATATTTGGATATTTTTTAATAACTTCGATAATTTTATCATCAAAATTTCATGGGTTTGATGTAGCAAATCTTATTCTTTTAATGCCAGTTTTTGCAACATCTTCTAATAAGTCTCAAAATTTATAATCAATATTTTTAAAATCTATTCCATATGAATTAACATTTTGACCAAGAAGAGTAACTTCTTTATATCCTTTATCTATAAGACTATTTATCTCTTTTAATATACTTTCTTTAGACCTACTTCTGATTTTGCCTCTAGTATATGGGACTATGCAATATGTACAAAATTTATCACATCC
>CASDUM010000112.1 GCA_949283985.1 uncultured Mycoplasmataceae bacterium
CATTTCTTTGTTTACCATATCAGATGCATCATTTGTATTTCTACAAAATAGTTTATATTCTTCAAAAATTGGAGTTTCTATTTTTTTATAATTAAATAAAAAAGATAGATTTTCAAATTTATCATGTATGTATTGAAAATCATCATTATATTCATTTATTATATCAACAGTACCTCTAGGTTTTTTTACAAGCATTTCAACCTCTTATTTTTTTGATTTAGCAATAAATAACTTAAATATTGGATTTGGTTTTAAAGGTCTAGATTGAAATTCAGGATGGTATTGAACTCCGATGAAAAATGGGTGATCCTTCATTTCCATAATTTCAATAATTTCACCATCTGCAGATGTACCAGAAACTATAAATCCATTATTTGCAAAATCATTCACATATTGTTTTCCAAAACAATATCTATGTCTATGTCTTTCTTCAACATTAGATGATTTATAAATTTTATCGGCTAATGTATTTTTTTCAATATCAACTTTTATATTTCCTAATCTTAATGTTCCACCCAGTTTTTTAGATAATTCTGAATCCATAATATCAAAAATCTTATGTGTTGTTTTTGAATTGAATTCTGTAGAATTTGCGTCATCATATTTTAATACATTTCTTGCAAATTCTAAACAAGCTACTTGCATTCCTAAACAAATACCAAAGTATGGTATTTTGTTTTCTCTTGCATATTTAGCAGCTAATATTTTCCCTTCAATTCCCCTTTCTCCAAAACCACCTGGAACTAATATACCATCATATCCTTTTAATTTATTTATATAATTAGTACTATCAATAGTTTCTGAATTAATTAAGTCTAATTTTAATTCAACATTCTCAGAATATGATGCAATTTTTAATGATTCAATAACTGATAAATATGCATCTGGTAATTCAGTATATTTACCAACTAAAGCAATTGATGCTTTATGTTTCTTTTCTGAATGAATTGTATTAAGAAATTTATTTCAGTTACCCATTGATCCTTTTTTAGTAATTTTAAAATAGCTAAAAATAGACTTATGAATTCCTTGATCAAACAATAATTTTGGAACATCATATATTGATTTAGAATCAACTGATGAAAAAATATTGTCCATAGAAATATCAGTAGTTCATGAAAGTTTTTGTTTAATTTCTTTCGATGATATTTCACTAGTTCTTAAAACTAAAATATCTGGATGGATTCCAAGATTCATTAAATTTTTAATTGAATATTGAGTTGGTTTTGTCTTTATTTCTCCATTTACTTCGATTTTAATTAATGGTGCACAATGTGTGAATAAAATATTTTTTCTAGAGTAAATTCCTGAAAAAGAACGTAAAGCTTCTATAAAAGGCAATGATTCAATATCACCAATCGTCCCTCCAATTTCAATTATTAAAAAATCTGGTTTATCATTTTTAATAATTGCTTTAATTTTGCTTTGAATTTGTTGAGTAATATGAGGAATAACTTGAACAGTTTTTCCACCAAATTTTCCTTCCCTTTCCTGATTCAAAACTTCATAGTAAATCCTTCCTGATGTAATACTAGAATATTTACTTAATTCATTATCTACAAATCTTTCATAATGTCCTAAATCTAAATCAGTTTCTGCTCCATCTTTTGTAACAAAAACTTCTCCGTGTTGATATGGAGATAAAGTACCTGGGTCAACATTTAAATATGGATCTAATTTTTGCATACTAATTTTGTATCCATATTCTTTCAAAATTCTACCAATTGAAGATGCTACTATCCCTTTACCAAGAGAAGAGTAAACACCTCCAGTCACAACTATAATTTTTGTTTTCATAATCATCTCCTAGTTAATCAATAAAGTTGTATCAATATTAAAAATATTTTTCTTATATGAAGGGATACTATAAATAACAAATGGAATTTTCATATCAGAATCATACATTATTTGTTTTACTAATGGAATTAATCCTTTGTGATATCCTAGTGCATTTATATCAGTCAATTTTAAAACACCGTCATTTAATATTTCAAATGATGTTTTAACTTTGTTAGCAACAAATCCGGTTTCTATAATTTTAATTATTGGATTATCTTGAAAATCATATTCATAATCAAAATAATTATTTAATAATACTTTATTAATAGAAACAAAAGAAATAGATGATAGTTTTTCATCATTATATGATCTAACATAATAAAGAACTTGGTTATTGTTATCTAATCCAAGAGCTGAAACAACTTTTTCATCAGCAAAACCGAATTTATGGCTGCTAGCCTCATCATATAATTTTTTTGCATAAAAAATTATATCTAATGCATTTTCAGAAACCATATAACCACGACCTTTA
>CASDUM010000113.1 GCA_949283985.1 uncultured Mycoplasmataceae bacterium
ATAGAAACCATGTTTCAATTTCTAGATTTATGATTACTATTTCAAATTTCCGATATTTCTTTTAGTGTTTTCCCTTTCAAGGAATCATTTGACATTGTTAAATTAATAATTGTAAAATCTGTTCCAAAGTCCATAATTTCAGTTTTGTTATCATAGAATGATTTGATAGCCATTCTTCCTCCACCTTCAGTTTCTGGAATTCCAATACATTCTGAATTAATGCCAAAGTTCTCAAGAATTTTTTTATGCATAAAACTACTAGCTTTAGCATAAACTTTTTTAAATTCATATGTACATGTAGATAATGAATATGCAAGTTCAATGGAATCTTTGAAATCTGATGTACCAATTAAAACAATATCAATTTCGTTTAAAGGAAATGTATTTTCTAACAACTGTATATTAGTAACTTTATTATTAGTTATGTTTGAAAACCCTTTTGAATTTAACTGTTCAATTGTTAATTCATTTTCATCTACAAGATAAATAGATTTTTCATCAACACCTTCTTGTAAAAGTCTATCAACAAATCCATACCCAAACTTACCAACACCAATAATTAAATATTTAGTTTTTACTTTTGTTAAAGCCTTTTTCATTTTTTGCTCCTAATATGCTCTTGCAAAATAAATTTTATTTTTTGTTTTCTTTTTAGTTATTATGCATTCACCTTCAACATCTTGAACTATAATACATCTAGCTGTTGCGCCTGTTTCTTCTTTAATTTTCTTTTCTTCAAGTTCTTCGCCAGCAAAATAACAAAAAGCTACTTTTTTATCACAAATTATTTGTTTTAGTTCTTCATAGTTATTAGCGTTTACAATTTTATCATTCAAGTTAGCTTCCGCTTTTTTATAAAGATTATTATTATAATTAGATAATAATTTATCAATTAATTCTGCATTAATTGAATCAATATTATATTTTGATTTTTCTCTAGTTGATCTATCATAAATTTCAACAAATCCACTTTCGATGTCCTTTGGACCAATTGATATTTGCAAAGGATATCCTTTAACTTCCCCATCAGATAATTTAAATCCTATCCCTTTGTTTGAATCATCTAATATTACTCTATATTTTTTTGATAATAGTTCTTTAATCTTAATTGCAGTTTCAAGAACTCTTTCATCTTTATTTGCTAAAAATGTATTAATTTTAATTTCATATGGAGCAATTGATGATGGAAGCACTAAACCATTATCATCACTATGGGTCATTATAATAGCACCAATAACTCTAGTAGAAAGCCCTGCGGATGTTTGTTCCATATATGAAAATCCATTTTCATTATTTTGAAATTTCATATTATACGCTTTTGCAAAATTTTGACCTAGATAGTGCGAAGTGCCTGATTGTAATGCTTGACCATCTTGCATTATAGATTCAATTGTTAATGTAAAATTTGCACCAGAAAATTTTTCATTTTCAGTTTTATACCCTGATAATACTGGTATGCATAATTTATTAATAAAGAAATCTTTGTATATATCAAGAACTTTAAAAGCAAATTCTTTTGCTTCTTTGTCATTTGAAAAAACTGAATGTTGTTCTTGTCAAAAAAATTCAGAGGTTCTTAAAAATGGTCTTGTGTTTTTCTCAAATCTAAATACACTACATCATTGATTAAGCAGCATTGGTAAATCATTATAACTTGCGATATTATTTTTAAAATAATTACAAAATAAAACTTCAGAAGTTGGTCTTAATACATAAGGTACTTCTAGTTTATTTTCACCTACTTTTGTAATAGTAAAAAATTCTGGAGAAAAGCCTTCAACGTGTTCCTTTTCTTTTTCAAATTCTGATAAAGGTATTAGCATTGGTAAACTACAATTACTAATTCCTAATTTCGAAAAATCTTCATCAATATTTTTTTCAATTAATTTCCAAATAGATCAAGCATATGGTTTTAAAACAACCATTCCTTTGATTAATGAATAATCAATTAATTCTGCTTCTCTAATAATTGAAGTATATCATTTTGAAAAATCTTCCGACCTTTTTACGATTTTTTCATTAGTCATAT
>CASDUM010000114.1 GCA_949283985.1 uncultured Mycoplasmataceae bacterium
AACAAATGTTTCAGATAATCTAGAAAGTCAATTACTTACTGAAATAAGAAAACTTTTTAAATATAGTGGTTTTTATGAAATAAAAACATATAATCTTTGTGATTACAATAGTTTGTCGTTTAATTTTTTCAAATACAAAAAACCTATAAAGATTAGAAATGCCATTTCAGTTGATAGAGAAAATTTAAGATTATCATTATTAACCGGGGTTCTTAATACATACTCATTTAATTCAAGAGTTAATAATAATTTAGAAAGAGTATTTGAAATTCAAAATATTTATTACAATAACAAAAAAGAAAAACATTTAATATTTGCTGTTCCAAATCATCCATATGATAATAAAATATCATCTTCATTTGTAAATAATGATATTTTGTATAGCAAAAATATTATTAGTAATGTTTTAACTATTTTAAATAAAGAGGTTGATTTTAAAAAGGAATTTAATGAAGATTTTGGTTGTGAAAATGATTCATTAATTATTACTTATAAAAATAACAAAATAGGTTATATAACAAGAATTAATCCTCAAATATTAAAAAAATATAAAATAACTAATGATGTTATTTATGTTTGTGAAATAAATATTTCATTTCTATTAAACATAGATAGTAATTATGTTCTTGAAGATGAAAAATTTGATCAAAATATATGAAAAGAAATAACTTTTCAGCTTTCAGAAAATAAAACACTTGATGATTTTTATAAGTTAATGAAAAACCAAAAATTATTTAACCAATGAGAATTTATTTCTGAATTTAAAAAAGATAATAATATTTCGTACACTATAACATTTAATATTATCGATACTGAAAATGTTCAAGAAACTTTTGAAAAGATAATAAAACTATTTAATGAAAATAGTTTTATACTTAAGGATAATTAATGCCAAACAATGCTTTTTATATTACTGATCAATCTAAAAAACAAAAAATATATAATATATCAATAACTAGTATATTGACTTCGTTATCAGTAGTTCTTTCTCTTGTTTGTAAATTTTTTATTTTACCATTTGCAACATGATTAAATGTTGATATATCGCTTGTTGCACAGATTGTTATTTTTATGTTTGTAAGGTCAAAATTTTCAATTTTTTACTCTATTTTTTCATTATTTATAACATCAATAACAAGTATGGCATGATATGGAACAGGAGATTTAATTGGAATATTAATTAGTTTTTTAAGTGGTTTATTGTATATTTTAATATATTATCTATGTGCAAAATTTATTAGATTTAAAAATACAAAAGTTTACTTACTAACATGTTTAATATTCTCATTTATTATAATTGTTTTATTACTAACAATTTTAAATGGATTATTATTCACACCAATGTATTGATCATTCCTTGGAATAGCATCCATGAATTTTCTGGATTGTGAATTTGTTTATAATATGAATCCAAATATTTTTCTACTTAATATGCCAACATATTGATCAGGAATATTCGCATTGTACATATCATTTAACTCCATTAAATTTTTATGTATTAGTTTCATTATTTTTCCATTATTATTAGTTATGAGTAATAAAATAAATATTAGAAAAAGTGATAAAAAAATTAAGAAAATTTATATTTAGGTAAACTATGAAAAAAATAAATTTTTTAGCAAAAAACACTTGTTATATTTCGAAAACAAGTAAAATTGGAAAAAACTGTACAATCTATCCATCAGTTGTTATTATTGATAGTACGATTGGTGATAATGTTACTGTTCAATCTGGAACTATTATAAAAGACAACTCAATAATTGAAGACAATTGTTTTATTGGGTCATCTGTGCTAATTAGAAATCAATCAACAATTGAAAAGAATTCAGTGATTGGACATGGTAGTGAAATTAAAAGCTCAATAATTGGCTCAAATTCTACAATCGCACATAAGAATTTTATTGGTGATTCAATTATTGGAAAAAATGTTAATTTTGGGTTTGGCTCTTGTACTGCAAATTATGATTTTAAAAAAATCAATAAAACAGTAGTAGGAGATAATGTTAAAATTGGTTGTAATACAGTTATTGTTGCTCCTTCTAATATAGGAGATAATTCAATTATTGGTGCCTGTTCTAAAGTGACTGGTGATATTGAAAAAGATAGTTTATTTAAAATTGATTTTCAAAGAAAAATAAAGAAAGTAAGAAAGGAATAAAAATGAGTAAAAAAATATTAGTAATTAATGGTGGATCTAGTTCAATAAAATTCAAAGTATTTGAATATGATAGTTTTGAATTAATATCTAGTGGTTTATGTGAAAGAATTTTTGTTGATGGAAATTTTGAAATGAAGTATAAATCAGATTCACATGAGTTTGAAAAATTAGAAGAAAAAATTGATTTTCCTAATCATGAAATAGCAATTCAACATTTATTAAATAAGTTAGAAGAAAAGAAAGTTATTAATGATATTCAAGAAATTGTAGGTATTGGTCATAGAGTTGTTCAAGGTTCTTATATTTTTGAAAGATCTTGTATTATTGATGACAGTGTTGAAAATGAGATTGAAAAATTAATTCCATTGGCACCACTTCATAATGAACCAGAATTGTTAATTATCAAAATATTAAAAAAGTTGATGCCAAATGCAACTAATGTTGCTGTATTTGATACATCATTTCATACAACTATTCCAAATGTTAATTCAACATATGCAATCCCTGAAAGATGAAGAAAAGATTTAAAAATTAAAAGATATGGTGCTCATGGCACTTCGTATAGATTTGTAAATGAAGCAATGGAAAAAGAATTAAACAAAAAAGACTTAAATTTAATAGTTTGTCATTTAGGAAACGGAGCATCAATTTGTGCAATAAAAGAAGGTAAGTCTTATAATACTACAATGGGTTTAACTCCGCTTGAAGGATTAATTATGGGAACAAGATCAGGGGATGTTGATCCATCAATCTTTAAATATATTTCTAAAGAAGAGGGCATTGATTCAAATCAAATAGATCATATCTTAAATAAAGAATCTGGGTTAAAAGCCTTATGTGATTATTCTGACTTTAGAGATATAACTCCTAAAGTTGGAATTGATGAAAAGTGTACATTAGCATTTAACATGTTTTGTTCTAGAATAGCTGATTATATAATAAAATATACAAATCAATTAGGTAATAAATTAGACGCATTAGTGTTTACTGCTGGAATTGGTGAAAATGTATCTAAAGTAAGAGAAACAATTTGCAGTATGTTATCTTTAGGCCATTTTCATTTAGATGAAAAACTTAATTCAAAT
>CASDUM010000115.1 GCA_949283985.1 uncultured Mycoplasmataceae bacterium
ATTTATTACAGATATTTTTATTGCAAATAGATTAAAAGTAAGAAGTATTTTAGTCACCCCACTTTTAGATGTTAAAGTTGGAAATGTAAATTTCATTCAGAGAATGATTGAGAAATATTTATATAGTAAAATAAAACAAAGTATTTTAGAGAATAAACATGAACAAGAAAAATGTAAAATTTTATAATAGAAAATGTAAGGGTTGCGGTTCATATTTGTCAAGTGATGAAAATTCGCCTTCATATGTTCCAAACTTTTCTGATAAAACATTATATTGTATGAGATGTTTTAGATTAAAGCATTATGGTGAAATTTCTAATAATGTTAAAAATGAAGATTTAACATCAACAATCTCAAAAATAGATACTAATGATGATTTAGTCGCCTTAATTTTGGATTTATTTGATTTTGATGGATCAATTATCAATGAGTATAAAAATAAAAAAAATATAATAATATTAATTAATAAAATTACAGTTCTTCCAAAAAACTTTAATAGAGAATTAGCGTTTAAATCAGTTCAAAATATGCTTAGTGAATTGGAAATTAACAATTACTTGAATGTAATATTATATGATGCAAAAAATAAATCCGGTATAAGAACTATTTATGAAGAACTAGTTAAATTATCAAAAAGAAAAAAGATATACTTTGTTGGAAAAACTAATGTAGGGAAGTCATCATTAATAAATGCACTTCTATCACTCAAAAAGAAAGAAAAATTGGTAACAATTTCTCCTTATAAAAATACAACCTTAGACCTTAACAAGATTGAGATAGATAAAAATTTAACAATAATTGATACCCCAGGTTATCCTTCTGAAAATTTTTTCTCCATTATTAATAATGAAACAACTAAAAATATACTTGAATCAAAATTTACAATAAAATCATTTCAACAGAAGAAAATGAATTGCAATCAATCATATATTTTTTCTGGATTAATGTCTATATCAATTATTGAAAATGATAACAACTCATCAATAACTTATTATGGATATGATAAAGTTTCTATTCATAGAACAAAGTTCGAAAATATCGATAAAAAAATATTAAATAATACTTCTTCTTTAAATTTACTAATTAAACCAAAAAATATTTTTGATTACTCATTAGACTTAGATAAAAATAAAAAATATATTATATTTTTATCAGGTATTGGTTTTGTAGTTTTAAAAAGAGTCTCAAAAATAAAGATTCACAATATACTTGATAAGAAATTATTTATTTCAGATTTTTCAATAATATAGGACAAATATGAAAATAATATTATTCGGCGGTTCATTTGATCCAATACATAAAGGTCATATTGAATCCGCAAAAATAGCATTTAAAAAAGTTAAAGCTGACAGGTTATATTTTATTCCTACATTTTCATCTCCAATTGAGAAGAAGTTTAGATCAAACTTTAAAGATAGAACTAAAATGGTGAAGATCGCTGTTTCAAAATATAAAAAATTTCACGTATCAGAAATTGAAAAAAATATTGATGGTAAAAACTATACTTGAAAAACTTTAGGCTTATTTAGAAATAAATATCCAAATGCTACTTTTTATATTTTAATTGGCTCTGATCAATACGATAATATTGAGAATTGAAAAAACATTAAATATATCAGAGATAACGCAACTATTATTTGTGTTAACAGACAATCAAATTTAGTTTTGAAAGATGATAGAGATATATTAATTAATGATTTTAATATTAAAATATCTTCATCTGAATTAATTCATAAGATTGATAAATCAATGATTGATACAAAAGTACTTCAATATATAAATGATAATGGTTTATATTGATTAGAAAGATTAAGAGAATGAAATCTTTCAGAATATAGAATTGGACATTCTATTGCAGTTGCAAATCTAGCAAAAAAAATTGGTTCAAAACTAATTCCAAAATATTCAAAAGAATTATGAATTGCTGGAATTTATCACGATATAGCTAAAGAATTATCAAAAGAAGATGCAGAAAATTTTGTTAAAAAGAATATAAAAGAAAGATCCATTAACTATCCATCTTGAAAAGTTCTTCATCCATATATTGGAAAATATATTTTAGAAAACGATTATTATTTTAAAAATAAAAGAATCTTGTCAGCAATTGAGAATCATTCAATAATGGAAGATTTTTCAAAATTCAACAAGATTGTATTTTGTGCAGATAAGTTAGTTAATAGACCAGATGATAGCGATGAACGAAAGAAATGAATCAAAAAAATTACAAAAATAGCACATAAAGATATAGATAAAGCATATTTTTTAATAATAAACAAAATGTTTGAATTATAAAAACTAACCTTTTTGAATTTTTAAGGTTAGTTTTTTCATTAAAATAAAATATATAAATTTACCCACAATATATGTGGATAATTATTTTTTTATCTATATTTACTGCTTTTTTATTTCTTCTTTTATCCACATATTATAGAAATATTGACAAAAATTTTTAAAAATAGAAAAAATTTTTTATCTTTTTATTCAAATAAACAATAAACTTATTTTGTTGTTTTATATGGCGTGATTTAACGCTGTATTTAAATATAGAAATTTTATTTTGTTGCACTAAACAAAATAATAATTTATTTCTATATTCGATTTTAATTTTATTGTGCTCTAACAATATTATTTACTATCTGAATATTACTTTTTGATTGTGATTAATATTTTGGAGGACAAAATGAATGCTATTAAATATAAATATCGTGTAGACAAAAATGTAGGATTTTCTCCTAACTACGGATATCTTTCTAATATTTATTTACCGCTTATTGGATCTAATTCTTTATCTTTGTATACTTATTTATCAAATGATTTAGCAATTAATACATCATCAGACATTACATTTAATTTGGATAAATTATTAACTTCTCTTTCAGTTTCTTTTGATGATTTTATGAAGTCCAGAAAAATCCTAGAAGCTTTTGGATTAATGAAAACATTTTTTAAAGAAGACGAAATTAAAAATAAAAGTATTTTTACATTTAAATTATTTGAACCTTCAACTTTTGATGTTTTCTGTTCTAATAATAAATTTAAAAAATGTTTATTAAATAAAGTTGGAATTGAGAGATATGAAGAACTGGAATTTTTTTATTTAAAAAGAAAAATTAATGAAGCTGAAATTAATGAAGACTATTCTGATATATTTTTAAAATTTGATTCTGAAAATGAATTTTATTTTGATTTTGATAAGCTAGCAACAAATTTATCTAAATTAGCTAAGACTAGCGTTTCTTTAAATAAAGATACAATGTATTTAATCGAGCATTATTTTAAAAACTATAATTTATCTACAAATGAAATTGAATCATCTATTTTTAATTCAATTGACTATTCTAATGAAGAATTTTTAATCATTAATGATATTCTTGAAACAGAACTATCTTTAAGATGTGAAGAAAAAAATAAAATTAATAGTTTTAATATAATTGAAATAGAAAGAATAGAGAATTTCTTTGATGCCGAACAAGATGATGTTATAAAGAGAAAAATTTATTCTATTTATAGAAATACTAAACCCGAAGATTTTTTATCAAGTATTCAAAAGCATTCTATTTCTAATATTGAAGTTTCTATTATTAGAAAACTTAGAAATGAATTTCATTTATCAAATGAATTAATAAATATAATTATTGATTTTTCTATTAAAAAAACACATGGTAGATTAAATACAAATTATATTTTTAAAGTAGCAAAAACAATTAATACTTTAAATTGCAATAATTGTAAAAAAGCTCACGATTATTTTTTATCAATTTCTAATAAGAATAATTCTTCACATGTTAGTTTAGAAACTAATGATCTTAATGAAGAATATGTTAAATTATTTAATTAGTGGGGAACATTATGACTAATAATACACTTTTTGATAACATAATAAAAGATTCTGATAAAAATTCAGAAAAAAAATTATCAGATAAAGAAATTGATGAAATTTTTAATTCAGATATTGCAAAAGAATTTTCAATAACTAGAGACGATGTAGTTAACAATCCTTTTTTAATATCATCAATTATTAATGAAATTGATAGATGTAGAACTTCTTCAAGTGAAGATTGTATTTTGGAAATAGGATACCATAGATATATTGAAAAAAATGGAGAGAACTTAAATATTTATGTGAAAAAATGTGATAAAAGAGAAAAAGTAAATAATAAATATTCTTATAAAAATAATTTTATTTATGATTCTTACAATCATCAAGAAATATCAAAAGTATTAGTTTCAGAAAAATATTTTAGAGACAAAGTCCATATTTCAGTTAAAAATATAGTTTCACTATACAATGAAATGATTAATACAAAAAATATAAAAAGTTTATATATTTATGGCGATTTTGGTATTGGAAAAACATATATATCAATGGCAATAGCAAATGGAATTGCAAAATATTTAAATAAAAAAGTAATTTTTATTTATACATCTGAACTTGTTTCAATGATAAAAGAAGGGTTTAATGATAGTGCAAAAAATATAAAAGTAAATAATTTAATTGAAGATATAAAGTCTGTTGATGTCTTGTTTTTTGATGATATTGGTGCTGAATATGCAAATGAATGATTTTATAATGAATATCTTTTATCAATACTAAATGAGAGACTTAATGCAAAAAAACCAACATTTTTTAATTCAAATTTTTCTTTGAATAATCTTCAAAAAAACCTTGAATTAAAAATAAAAAACACAGAACAATCACATATAATTGTTGGAAGAATTATGGATAGAATAAGATCTTTTGTTGAGAATAAAGAGATAGAAATGATAGGAAAAAACAGAAGATATTAGAGTTGCAAAATTTTATATATACCACAAAAAAAGTGATTTTATTTAAAAATATGATAAAA
>CASDUM010000116.1 GCA_949283985.1 uncultured Mycoplasmataceae bacterium
AAAAATGGTAAATAAGAAAAAATTTAAGACTATTTTAATTTCTAGCTTAACACTACTAGTTCCAGGACTAGTAGTTGGTAGCTATTTTGCAATGAAAAATAGTAATACATTCTATAAGTATTTCCGTTCTCCAATTACTGATGATACTCAGGGTTTAATTTCTGCTTATCTATCTGCTGTTTCACTTGGTTCTAAAGTGGTGGTTGCTGCTGGCTTCGATCACTATGCGCCAATTGAAGCAGCTTTTAAACAGCACTCAGACATATTAAGTGATACAGGGTTCCTCTTATTAGATAGTGCAACAGATAAAGATTCAATAGCATCATACAATACTTGGTCAGTGAACTTTAGATCAGATTTAGGTTCATTTAGAACTGGAGTGGCTGCTGCAATGTTCTTGAATGAAAATCAAGAGTTCTTCAAATCATTAGGTGCTGGTAACGAATTAACTTTTGGAATGTACGGTGGAATGCCCTATCCAAGTGTTACATCTTTTATGGGTGGAATTCAACATGGTATCAAATGATTTAATGATAATTTAGTTGGAGAAAATTATAAAGGAATTACTCTTGAACCAATCAAGATAATTAATCCTACAAGTTGAAATTTCGCTGGTGGATTTGGTGCAAGTCAAGGTGATACAATAATTCAGAGATATTTAGTACAACCAGATATAGATATGTTAATGCCAGTTGCAGGTCCACAAGTATGATCGGCACAAAGAAAAATTATTGAATTGAATAAAAAAACAGTAATTGTTGGAGTTGATGCTGCAATTGAGGATTCAGCACAAAATAGAACTTTAGAATTTACTAATAATGGAAAACAAATTGGTAATGGAAAATATGTTCAATTCTCTTCTGTTAAGAGACTTGACAAAGCTGTAGAAAAAGCATTAACATTAATTAACAATGGTAATAAAATTCCAAGTTCAGCAAGTAGAAATGATTATGATCAATTTATTGATACTGATGGTTTTGGTGGTATTGGAACAGTGGCTATAGGAAATATTAAAAATGGATGTGTAGGTGTTAGTGGAATTGGTCAAGATTATTATAAAGATGCATTAAATATTTCAGGAAATACCGTTGATGGAACTAACGATCCATCATTATCGAGCACATTAAGTGAAAAATCAAAAATGAATTATTACCCTAATTTCAATGGAACAAATAATGATTTAACAGGTGAATTTAATTATGGTGACGGATTAGCACAAAATTTTAGTGTTAATGTTACTGATAAATCAAAAGTTCTAAACTTAAAAAACTTTGTAGAATATGGAAATCAAGATGATTCTAATTTAATAAAAATTGTTGGTTCAGGTTCAACAACTGTACTATTTGATAGTTCATTTAATGAATCAGCTTATATTGGAATAGTAGAATGATACAAAAAAATGGGAATTACAATTCCAAAGAAAGGAAAGAAATAATGAATCGTTTAAATTATCAATATGCTATTGAGATGATTAATATTTCTAAATCTTTTCACAATGGAAAAGTAATAGCAAATAAAAATATAAATTTACGAGTACTTAATAATGAAATTCATGCATTAATTGGTGAAAATGGTGCAGGTAAATCTACATTAATGTCCATTTTATTTGGAATGTATGAAGCAGATGAAGGAACTATTAAAATTAATGGAAATTCAGTTCATTTTTCCTCTGCACAAGATGCAGCTAAAGCAGGGATTGGAATGGTACATCAACATTTTAAACTGGTTGATACATATTCAGTATTTGAAAATATTATTTTAGGATCTGAGAATACCAATGTATTAGGTGTTATAAATAAAAGAGATTCTAAGAAGAAAATTCAAGAGTTAATTGATAAATATAATTTTAATTTAGATATTAATAAGAAAGTTTACGATTGTAGTGTTTTAGAACAACAAAAAATAGAAATATTAAAATTATTATATAGAGATTCAAATATTCTAATATTCGATGAACCAACCGCAGTTCTTAATGATGTAGAGATTGAATCTTTCCTTCAAATGATTTTAGAATTTAAAAATAATGGAAAAACAATAATTATAATAACTCATAAATTCAATGAAATAAAAAATGTTGCAGATCGTGCCACTGTAATTAGAAGAGGTGAATATATTGGTGAATTTAATGTAAAAGAAAAAACCATTAATGAAATGGCTGAATTAATGGTAGGAAAAAAAGTAAGTTTCATTACTAACGAAAACAATTATTATGATGAAAATAATATCGTTTTTGAAGTTCAAGATTTCATAATAGATAAAAAAATTGGTAATGAAATTAATTTTAAAATTCATTCTGGAGAAATTTTTGCAATTGCTGGTGTCGAGGGTAATGGTCAAAAAGAATTAATTGAATCAATAACAGGATTGAATAATAAAAAAATAAAAATTATTTTAAATGGTAAGAATTTAACAAATAAATCAATTTCTAGTAAATATGAATCTGGAATTTCTTTTGTTCCTGAAGATAGACATAAACACGGTTTAATTTTAGACATGAACATCGGCTACAATTCAATGTTGTCGAAAATTTCTAAAAAACCTTATTCTAAATTTTCTATAATAAATGAGTTAGAAATATATAAAAATGCCTTAAAAATTGTTGATAATTTTGATGTTAGAGGAGCTGATAATTTAGAAATTAATACTAGATCACTTTCTGGTGGTAATCAACAAAAATTGATTATTGGTAGATAAATGTTAAAAGAAAATAATTTATTAATTTTAGTTCAACCAACTAGAGGTTTAGATTTAGGAGCAATTGTATACATTCATAAGAAGATATTAGAAGAAAAAGA
>CASDUM010000117.1 GCA_949283985.1 uncultured Mycoplasmataceae bacterium
TATTTTTTTGATTTCTTCAGAAATGCCATGAGTGCCACCGATAATAAAATTAATGTATTTTTTTGAAGAAAAATTAGTCATGATATTTTCTATCTCATTTGAAAAAGAGATTGAATCAATTTGTTGCCCTTCAATACATAGTGAGATGTTATATGAATTGTCTATGTATTTTTTAAATTCTTTTTCTTCCAACTCAATAATTTTTTTAATATTTTCACTATTCTCATTATTAAAATTAATTTCATTTAACTCTATAATTTCAGTTGGAATAAAATGAGAAATTTTTTTGATGTACGAATTACATATTAAAGAAATATTCTGATCTTTTATTTTTCCTATACATAATATTCTTATTTTCATTTTTTTAAACCCTTAAATATTATTTTAATATAATAAAGAAAGGGAATTTAAAAAAATGAGATTAGATAAGTATTTAGTAGAAAATAAGAATATTGAAAGCAGGAATAAAGCACAAGAATTAATAGAAAAAAAATTAGTTTCAATTAATGGCGTAATAGCACTAAAAAACAATTACGAAGTTAGAGATGGAGATAATGTTTATATTGAAAATGAAAAATATTATGTTTCGAGAGCAGCTTTGAAATTAAAACATGCCATCAAATGTTTTAATATAAGTTTTAAGAATAAAAATGTTATTGATATTGGCTCATCTACAGGTGGTTTTGTTCAAGTTGCAATTGAAAATGGATGTAATATTATTTATGCAATTGATGTTGGAACGAATCAAATCCATGATTCATTAAAACATTTAGAAAACATAATAATTATGGAAAATACAAATTTTAAGGATGTAAGTGTTTCTAATTTTAATGAAAAAATAGATATTATAACTTGCGATGTCTCATTTATATCATCTAAAGAAATTTTAAAAAAAATAAAAGAATTATTTAAGTATAAAATAGATATGATTTTTCTACTTAAACCCCAATTTGAAGTTGGTAAAGATGTAATTAAAAAATATAAGGGATATGTACCAGAAAAATATCATAAAAAAATAATAGATGAATATATCCATTTTTGTCAAGAAAACAATATCAATGTTATTAAAATTGAAAAATCTCCAATTCTTGGAGCTAAGCTTCAAAACATAGAGTATTTATTACACTTGGAAATTACAAATGAATAAGATATTATTAATTGATATGGATAATTTTTTTAGTTCAGTCGAAGAACTAAAATTTCCAAATAATAATCTACCTTTAGTTGTTGCAGGGCACTCAAATAGTTCTGTAATTTCATCGTGCAATGCAAAGGCAAAAAAATTAGGAATAAGATCTGCAATGCCTATACAGACGGCTTTAAAAATTTGTCCAAATTTAATAATTGTTCCAGTTGATATAGATAAATATATTAATTATTCAAAAAAAATATATTCTATATTAAAAAGATTTACATGTAACATTGAGTCTTCATCTATTGATGAATGATATTTAGATTTATCAAAAAGAGATGATTTTTTTTCTAGAAGCACTAAAGAGATAGCTGAATCAATAAAATATGAAGTATATAAAACATTAAACTTAAAATGTTCTATTGGGATTTCATATAATAAATTTTTAGCTAAAATGGCATGTGAAAAAGCAAAACCATTTGGTATATATGAAATAACAAAAGAAAATTTTAAAGAAAGTTTATGAAATATACCAATTGATGATATGTATATGGTTGGTAAGTCAACTGCTAAGATATTAAAGAAGTATAATATAAATACAATTGGAGATTTAGCTAATTGTAACGATAAAAAAGAATTAAGAGTAATTATTGGTAAATTATTTGATTATATTTATAACAATGCAAATGGTAAAACAATAGATTATGTTGATAGTGACTATCAAAGAAAATCTATTAGTTCTGGATTCACCATTTACAACATAGTAATGCATACACCAGAATATAATGATTTATTTAATTATCACTTTGAAAAAATTTATGAGATATTGATTAATAATAAATTTTTAACTGACTCAATTTCAGTTTACGTAACAATTAATCATGTAAAAAAATGAAAATCAAAAAAATTAAATAAAAAAACAAATGATAGAGATTTTTTATATAATTCACTTTATGATTTAATGAATAGTTTTAACATTAAATCATCTTTTGATGCTTTTGGATTATCATTAAACAACTTAACAAATGAATTTGAAGAATTAGATAAACCAAGGTTATTTGATAAAGATGCAAGCGACAATATAATTAACATAGTTAATAAGTCAATGAATAAAAATGTAATAAATGTTGCATCAGTAAAATTAAAAAAATAAAATTAAACAAAGAATATTTAAAAATATGAAATTAAGATCAAACAACATTTTTCTTTGATAAGGAATTTAATTTTGATTGTTATACTCTTTTGATATTCATTTTAGACTAGATAAAATCAAAATATCAAATGGGCAAAATAAAAAAAGGTATGCAGTATCATACCTTTGTTCCTAAAATATTTTAAATATGAGAATATTAATGCTACTCAAATAAAAATTTATTTAAAATTTTACTTATTCTCTTTTAATATCTCTCTCTTGTATTGTATTACAATTTGGTTTTTAACTGGTAATAGTATTTTATTATCAATTATACAAATAAGCACAAAAGAAAAAACGATACCTAAAAAATATAGAATTATAATTACAATCATATATCATTGTAATGATGATTCTATTACATATATATCATAATAATAATCATATTTATATTCATAATTTAAATATTTATATAGTTTTTCATCATAATCAATACATCCATCAATATTTGGTTTTTTACTCGTAAATCAAATGAATAAACACAAACACAATAATGTAAATAATATAGATAATCAATAAATCTTAAAAATTTTTCTATCATCAAATTTTAGTCCCATATTTTTTTTGTCTACTTCAAGATTTGAACTTCAACTATATGAACTAAAATTAGATATTCTAGTTAAATTAAGATATAAATATCCTAGTATTGTTTGGATTAGAAAACACAATATGACTCCGATTCAAAAATATCATCCACTACTTAGTGATAAATATGTTTTAGAACCGTCGCTAGAAAATCCAGTTATTTCCCATGTACCATATAATGATAGATATAATGAATTGTAGTCTGAGTCAATATACAATGTATTATTAACTGAAAATATAATTGATGATATAGAAAAACCTATACATGTAAAAA
>CASDUM010000118.1 GCA_949283985.1 uncultured Mycoplasmataceae bacterium
GTATAAGATCTTTGATATACTGGTATATTAAACTGTGTATTTTGTTTACCGATAACTTCTAAAATTGTTCTTGCTTTTGCTTCCATTTTCACTCCATCATCTAATGATAATTTTATCAAATATATAAAATTATTATGATATTATAAATATGTTGTATATATAAATTTTTAAGAAAGGAGAAAGAAATGGAATTAAATAATTTTTTAAAAAATGATTTATTTGTTAATAAAAAATTTAAGAATAAAGAATTAGCACTTAAATCATTTTGTAAATTATTAAAAGAAAATGGTTACATTAAAAGTGAAAATGAAGCCTTAAATGCAGCGCTTGAAAGAGAAAAACAATTTCCAACTAATATTGCACCTGAAATAGCAATGCCGCATATATTAAATGATACTGTAATTAAACCTGCTATTTTATTTGCAAAAGTTGACGGACTTGAGTGAGATGATAACAAAACAAAAGTTAATTATATATTTTTTATTTGTTATAACAAAAAAATAGGTGAAACAGCTCACATGAATACAATACAGGAACTATCAGGATTATTAATGGAGGAAGATTTTACTAAAAGTATGAAGGATGTAAAAAATACATTTGAATTAAAGAAAATAATTAAAAAATTTGCTCCTAAAAACGATAGTAATGAAATTATGGAAAACAAGAGCGATATTTATGATATAGTAGCTGTTACAGCTTGTCCCACAGGAGTAGCGCATACATTTTTAGCAAAAGATACTTTAGAGAAAAAAGCTAAAGAAATGGGTTTATCAATAAAAGTTGAAACCCAAGGAACAGAGGGTTCTAGAAACACATTAACAAGTGAAGAAATTAAAAATGCTAAAGGTGTTATTCTTGCACTAGATAGATCAATTGATACATCTAAATTCGCCGGAAAAGAAAATGTTGTTGAAATTTCAACAAGAGCAGCAATTAAGAATCCTGAAGTTGAAATCAAAAAAGTTTTAAATAAAGAAGGTAAAACATTTAAAGGCTCTTCATCTTCAAATGTTAAAAAGTTTGAAGAAAATGCTGATTTGATATCATTTAATAATTTTGGTAAAAGAGTTTATCAATCTTTAATGAATGGTGTTGGACATATGTTACCATTTGTTATTTTTGGTGGTATTCTTATTGCTATAGCATTTATGATTGATGGTTTTGCAGGTGTACCTTCTGGACATGAAAATGAATTTGGTTCATATTATCCTACATCTCTTTGATTCAAACAATTAGGTGATATTGCTTTTAGTTTAATGGTGCCAATTTTAGCTGCATATATGGCATTTGGTTTAGTTGGTAAAGGTGGATTGCTACCTGGGTTTGTTACGGGAATGATGTCAGCAGGAAAAATGGTTGCCAAAGATGGACATCCATGATTAATGAACTTCCTTGATGCTGATAAATTAAAAATGTTATCAAATGGATCTGGATTCTTTGGTGCAATTGGTGGTGCACTATTAACTGCTGTAATTTTTATTTTACTAACTAAGTATGTATTTAATAAAATGCCTAAATCTATGAATGCTATAAATAATATTTTATTTATGCCTTTATTTGGAACATTTATTATTGCTGGACTATTTTTTGTTGTTAACATACCTTTACAGTTTGTTAATTTAGGGTTTGGTATGTTCCTTGATTTATTCTCAAACCAACCTGAATTATATCCTATATTAGGTTTTATTATGGGACTAATGATGTGTGCTGATTTAGGTGGACCAATTAATAAAGCTGCTTATGTATTTGGTACAATCACATTGGCAAATGCTGGATCTTTAGGATCTATTCCAATGGCAATAGCTATGGGATCTGGTATGGTTCCTCCATTAGCTATCGCATTATCAGGAACAATTGATAGAAAAGTTTGAACTGAAGAACAAAGAAAACAATCGTATGTAAATTATGTTATGGGTATTTCATTTATTAGTGAAGGAGCAATCCCTTATACTGCTGAACAACCAAAGAAAATGATTATCTCTAATTTAATTGGTGGTGCAATCACTGGTATTATGATTGCTTCACTTCAAATTGGTTCACTAGCTCCACATGGTGGTATATTTGTAGCTCCATTATTAAGATGTCAATTAGGTATAGCTAATACTGAAGCACTTCAAATAGGTCTAGGAATAACTTTCTTCCTTGTTTCAGTTTTAGCGGGTGCAATTATTGAAACTATCGTGATTGGAGTTCTTTCTAGAACAAAATTTGGTAAAAACACACAAATCGTTGAGGGAAAATAATATTGAATTACACAATCACTTTTTCTCCATCGCTTGATTATGTTATTAACAATAATAAATTCAATCAAAATGGTTTGACGAGAATAAACGAATATTATTTATTTCCTGGTGGAAAGGGAATAAACGCTTCATTCATAATGAATGAACTTTCAGTAAAAAATAAACCAATTATTTTTACATACGGACAAACAAAATCTTTGTTTATTAATCTATTGAAAAAATATAATATTAAAAATCCTATAAATATAGAGTTAGAAAATAATCTTGATATTAGAATTAATGTTAAATATTTTGGATCTAATTCATTTGAAATAAATGGTCCATCTCCAATATTATCAAAAAAAGAATTTGAATTATTAAAGCAGAAATTATCTAAATTAAATAAAAAGGATATTGTTTTTATAATGGGAAAATGCGATGAAAAGATTCTTATTGATCTAATCAAATTCATTAAAAGTAAAGGTGCTGAATTTGTAATAGATATTGATTCTTCAATATTGATGAATATTTTAAAGTTTAAACCTTTATTAATTAAACCAAATAAAGATGAACTTGAAAACTTATATAATAAAAAAATAAATTCTAAAAAGCAAATACTAGATTGCATTTATGAATTAAAATCAAGTGGTGCAAAAAATGTTATTGTCTCACTTGGAGGAGAAGGTTCTATATTGGTAGATGAAGAAGATAATGTGTATAAGGCAAATTTTGATAAGCTAAATAATGTTAAAAGTACTGTTGGTTGTGGTGATACACTTGTTTCATCATTTATTTCATATAAATATAATATGCAATTAAATTCAAAAGAATCATTAAAAAAAGCTACTGCAATGTCTATGGCAACAGCAACAGAATGATTTTTAGGAAAAGAAAGCGTTTCCAAAAAAATGTTTAGAAAAATAAATATTGAAGAAATAAATAAAAAATAATCTTTTATTGGAGTTTAAACTTATCCCCTATTAGTGGACAACACTAATGGAGGATTTTTTTATAAAAAATATAATCAAAATCTTTGGTTTTTTAACTTAAAATAGTCATAAAGGTTAAATTATGATTTTTAGTGGAATAAATGCATTAAATAACTTTGATAAACCAGATGGGATAAATAATACCAAAAAAGAAGTTTTTAGCGTATTGAAAATATTAAAAAAGGAATATAAACCATATAATGAATATAGAAATAAAACATATTTACCATTAATGATTTTAATGTGTGGTCAAATATTTTTTATTGGAAATATTTCTTTGTTCTTATTTAATTTGATTCCAATAGTGGATATTAGTGTTTATTATTATGATGATGGAAGCTTTGCCTTTATTGATTCATTAAGATCATTATGAAATGTAAGTGTTGTTAATGGAAAAGCAATATATACTGTAACTCCAATGCTAGCAGTTTTAATAGTTCCAATTTTAACAAGTTGTTTTTGATTCTTTACAGTCCCATATGCTTGATTTTTTATTTCTAGAAATAAAATTAAAAATACTTTTTTTATAGA
>CASDUM010000119.1 GCA_949283985.1 uncultured Mycoplasmataceae bacterium
ATAATTGGTGCAGTATTTTGTGCAATAGGTTATATTTCTACTCATACTGATATAATTAATAATTTTTTAAATGACATTATACAAATGGCAACTAAATTACAAGGTCAAGGTGCTTCATTAGCTAGTGGATTAAGCCCTGATCAAATTATTTCATGAGCAGAAGATACTAAAGAATTATTCTCAAATATTGGCGAACCAATGTTTATTGGATCTATATGTGTTCTTTCTATTTTCTTAGGTTCAGTTATATTTGCCGGAATCTTTGGTTCAATTTATAAACGTAAAATAAAAAAAGAGAAAAAAGAAAAATAATATATGTATAAAGGATAATTTTACAATAAATTATCCTTTATTACTACATATATCAAATATTAAAAATAAATATTGAATTCTTGATTTAATATTTTAATATGTTAGAATTATTTTATTAGGAGTATATAAATGTCTGATAGAAATAAAAATGAATTAATGGAAAATAAATTATCAACTCCAGATATTTTAAAATTAGAAAATAAAAAATACAAAAGAAAAAATGTTGCTTTATTTTCATCATTTATAACTTTAGCTATTTTATTTATTGCATTCTTTATTGTCTGTATTATTGGTGTATTAGATAATGCATTAGAGTTTAGAATAATATTGCTTTTAGAACTAGTTTCAGCATTTGTTTTTACAGTGTTCTTAATTTTATTTGTAATATTCTTAGTTAAATATATTACATTTAAAAAATATGTTGAAAAAGACAAACTTAAGAATTTTAGATCATATGATATTTAATTTAATCAAGTATAAATTATGCTTGATTTTTTTATTATTTCACACAATCTAATATTATCCCTAATATTTATATGAATAAAGTTGTTTTAATTCTACTGAAAACAATAAATATATTATTAAACTTTTTAAAATTATGATATTTTTTACGATTTAATTCTTTAACTTTTACCGCAATAATATAAACCCTGCTTTATCATTATTAACTAGAACTTTGGAACTAATTTATTCAAAATTACATATACAAAATTGTTTTTATATAAATTAGATTAATTTTAATATAAAATATTGTTATTAGAGGTAAGAAAATGAGTAAACATTTGAAGTATATAAATGCAATGAGATCGTTATCAATTCAAGCAATTGAAAAAGCTGGTCAAGGTCACACAGGAATGGCAATGTCTGCATGTCCAATAACTTATACATTATTTACTAAATTTATAAAAATATCTAAATCATCACAAAAATGAATTAATAGAGATAGATTTGTTTTAAGTGCTGGCCATGGTAGTATGTCATTGTATTCACCAATGCATTTTGCCGGATTTTTATCAATTAATGATATTAAAAACCATAAAAAGAAAGGGTGCAAAACTCCAGGGCACCCTGAGTATGAAGAAAATAATTTTGTAGATGCATCTACCGGCCCTTTAGGACAAGGTGTAGCAATGTCTGTTGGAATGGCTATTGCAGAAAAATATTTATCTAAAAAATTTAAATCATTAATAAATCACTACACATATTGTTTAGTTGGTGATGGCTGTATTCAAGAAGGTATTTCGTATGAATCAATGAGCTTAGCAGGAAAATTAGGTTTAAATAAACTTATTGTTCTTCATGATTCAAATGATTGTCAATTAGATGCAAAAGTAAATGAAGCATTTAATGAAAATTTAGAATTAAGATTCAAATCTATGAATTGAGATTACATTAAATGTTTAAACGATGTAGAATCTATCGAACTAGCTATTAAACAAGCGCAGAAAAATAAAAAACCTACATTTATTGAAGTAAAAACAATTATTGGTGAAGGTACATCTTGTGCTGGTTGTAATAAATCTCATGGTTTAAAAGTTGATGAAAAAGAAATCTCATTTTTTGAAAATTATTTTTCAGTAAAAGCAAAAGGATTCAAATTTGATAAAGAAATATATAATTACTTTAACAAAAATGTGACTCAAAGAGGAGAAAAGAAGTACCAAGCTTGAAAAGAAAAAATAGATAAACTTTCAAAAGAAAATCCAAGAATTTACAATGAATTTAAAAAGTGAACATCAAACAAATTTGTTGATGTTTCTAAGATACTAAAATCAGATGATGTTAATGACTTACAAGCAACTAGAGATTTTGTTGGTATATATATGAATCAAATTTCTAAAAATAGAGTAAATGATACAATCATTGGATCTGCTGATTTGGCTAGTGCAACAAAATTAAGTTTTGATGTTAAAAAGAATTTTGGTATTGATAGTAAATATCCAGAAATTTTATATGGTATTAGAGAATTCGCTATGTCAGGAATTCAAAATGGTATTCTTTTACATGGTGGATTAAGAAGTATATCATCTACATTCTTATCATTCTCCGATTATATGAAGTCTTCGATAAGATTAGGTGCAATGATGAAATTAAATTCATCGTATGTATTTACACATGATTCTTATCAAGTTGGTGGCGACGGACCAACTCATCAACCTTTTGATCAAATACCAATGCTTAGAGCGATTAATGGGGTTTATTTATATAGACCTTGTGATAAGGTTGAAGCTTTATACACATTGAATAAATTATTTTCAACTAAAAAAGAAACATCAATTGGTATTTTTACAAGACAACCTATTTCTAATGTGAAAGGAACTAATTTAGATGGATGTAAAAAAGGTGGATATATATTACAGAATAAATCAAATAATGATATTACAATAGCTGCATCTGGCTCTGAAGTTGGATTAGCTTTTGAAATTGCTAATGAATTAGCAAAAGAAAACATTAATGTAAAAATTGTATCTATCATATCACTTAAAAAATTCTTAGAAAATGACGAAAAATATATTTCAAATACATTATCATCAAAGTATGGTTTATTAACGATTGAAGCATCTTCAGATAACACATGATATAAAATGCAAAAATATGCAAATAACTACTACCATCAAGGAGCATATACTTTTGGCGAATCTATGGATGGAGATCAATTGTATAAGGAAAAAGGGTTTAATAAAGAAAATTTAATTTCAATAATTAAAAAAGAAATAATAAAAGAATAAGGAATTCTAAACGTATCCCCTATTAGTGGACAACACTAATGGAGGATTTTTTTATGAATAAAATTAATGTTAGATTTTTTAAATATAAATTAT
>CASDUM010000120.1 GCA_949283985.1 uncultured Mycoplasmataceae bacterium
ATAATTTATATTTAAAAAATCTAACATTAATTTTATTCATAAAAAAATCCTCCATTAGTGTTGTCCACTAATAGGGGATACGTTTAATTAGCTTAATTAATTATATTATTTATTATTTCTCATAAAAAATGTCATTTAGTATAAATGGCTATACAAAATGTAAAAGTAGACAATAACATATAAACTAGAACATTAAAATCAGTTTTTACTCCATTTTAATGTTCTAGTTTATGGTGTTACTATTTTTTTATGGCGACTTAATAATTACACTTAATATTGTAATTAAGGAATGATAAATCTACATTCATCATTTTTAATTAATTATTTTTGGTTGATTCAAAATTTGATTTAGAACAAGTTACTTATTTTTTTCCCAATTTAAAATGTCATATTAAAAATATTCATCCATTAGATTGAAACAATAATCTGTAATGTTAAAATCTTGCAATGATTGTTATTTTTTAGACTCTATGTTTTTTCTTGTTAATACTCTTGTTTCTAAAATAAACTATGAAAACTCATAGAAATATTATATTAATTATTGTTTTTTTAATTTTATGTATTCCCTTAAATCTTCTGGTGTCCCCAAACCATGCATTTGTTCTTTTTTAATTTTTATACAAGTTATTTTTTTGTTATCTTTTATTGCATAATTGAATACAGGACATAAATAATATTCCCCATTAACTTTATCTAAATTTATTATTTGTTGAATTCCATATTTTACAAAATCACTACCTTTAGATCAAGCATATCATCCACATACAGCACTACTTGATATATTATCTTTTGCTACTACTCTATATACTACATTATTTTTTTCATCTACAAAAGATCATTTTTTAGATACTCCACCCTCATCAAAAACTAGTAGTGATCCGTCAGAATTCATGTCAATATGTTTGTCAATATATTCATCTAACGTTACATCTATTAATTGGTCACAATTCATTAATAATGTAAAATCATCATTGTTTATTAAATCATACAAAAATAAAGCTGTAGAGGTTGTGCCTTCTGTTAGTAAATTAATATAATGGAAATTAGCATTATAATTTTTTTCAATTCTTTTAATATCTTCAATATATAGATTTTTAAATTTTTCCTGAATTATTATGTGATAATTTACATTATATTTTTTAGAATTTAATGATTCAATGATGTGTTCAAACATTGTTTTATCAAAAAACTTAATAAAAGGTTTTAATTCAGTGAATTCTGTGTTATTAAATCTTGTTCCCAGTCCACCTGACGGTATTATTACATTTATATTCTTCATAATATCTCCTACATAAATAATAATATTATATTAAGAAACTATGAAAATTATTATTCCATTATCTTAAATTATTTATTAAATATATCATCTCACTTTTTCAAAAATATATCTTTCGAAAAATTCTCTTTTGAAAATTCAAAACAATTATTGCATGTTGAATCGTAATCATTTTTATTGATGTACTCATTTATTTTTTCAAAATCAATGATATCTAATAAAAGACCACGTTGATCACTTCCGATTATAAATTTTGATGAATCAAACGTGTTAAGAACTATTCCAGGAACAGATTGAGACATAGATTCAATTAAAGAGAACGATGAGCCTTCTGACTCTGAAAAAAGTAAGAAATATTTAGATTCTCTAATTTTTTTCACTAATTTATTCTTTTCATTTAGTCATTTTATTTTTTTGCAATTAGGAAGATTTATTTCATCAAAATATGAACCATCTCCAATAAATAAAAAGGAATATTTTTTGTTTTGTTTTGCAAATTGTAAAATTTTATCTATTCCTTTTTCTTTTTCTAATCTTCCATAATATAAAAAATCGTATTTCTTTGTGTCTTGTGATGAATTATATATTTCAAAATTAGATGGCAGTGATATACATTCAATATTTTTTATATCAAAAAAATTGCTTACAATTTTTTTATTTATATTGTCGAAACATATAAGGTTTCTTATATTTCTAAAGAATGGCGGTCTTTTATAAGAAATATTGTTGAATGTTTTTAAGAAAAAATTTTCTTTTTTAAATTCATTATTTTCTCGCTTAAATGTGTCAATATATTTATCAATTATCATATGTTGTACAAAATAAATAATATTTTTGTATTTTTTGTAAAAATTTTTATTGTAAAATAAATTTGTATGTATTACAATTTTAGAAATATTGTTTTTTTTTATTTCTTTTTTTAAAAAGTTTGCAACTTTTCTTTGATTAATTCGTTGATTAAGTATTTTTTTAAATAAAATACTCATATATTTATTTTTTAAGTTATATAAAAATTTCGGTATTGAAATCTTGTCAAATATAACTGAATCAAAGTTTGAAAAATTATCATATAATTGTACATTTTCATAGTTATTCTTTTTATCTCTAATGCTGTTATGTCATCAGATGGGAAACTCATAAAAATTAATTTCTCTAAATGATTCATATAGTGATCTTAAATAATTTTCAGTCCCTCCATCATTGAATGATGGAAATGTTGTTATAAATAAAATATTATTTTCTTTCATAAAAATATCTGTCCAATTTTTTTAAAAATTTTTTTTGATTTTTATAATTATTATTTGTGTTTATTTTTCTTATTTTAACATATAAGTGTTTGTATCTATAAAACAACTCCGACTCTTTTAAAATATTATTTTTATCATATGAAAT
>CASDUM010000121.1 GCA_949283985.1 uncultured Mycoplasmataceae bacterium
GCTGAGTTAGGTTTTTTAGGTGTCATAGTACCAACTCTGGTACAAACCCCTCTTTTGAAAGGTGAAGGGTTTCTATTAGTTTTCTTCTCTAAAGAATTGTAAGTATACAACAATGCAGGTGATTTAGATTTTTTCACCTTTTTTGATCTTTCGTTTCTAATAAGTTGTGCTATTGTTGGCATTTTTTACTCCTTTACAACTTTTCTGTGTGTATCGTATTCTGCGCATAAAAAAAATATGCTTCTTAACTGAATACATTATTAATGATATCATATTTAATTAAAAAACACAAATATTTTTACGCTTTTAGTTAATATTATATTCTTTTCTTTATCTTATTAAAAAATTGTTTATGATTCATAATAAAATTGTCCTTAGATATAGAATCTAGTATTTTAGGAATTGTTTTCATCCCTTTCCCATCAGCAAGTCATATAAATTCATGATTATCAAAAGTAGATAAAATTGAATTTAAATCTTTATATGATTTTGCTGTTTCATTAATTTTAGAACCCCCAGCATTGTAAAATGAACTCTCTATTAAAATCTTTTTATTAGTTTTTGTGTTTTCAATAACAATATCAAATACTTTAGCATCTACTATATCATTACCTATTTCAATTTTCTTTTGAGAATTAATTATTATCTCATTTCTATCACTAAAAATAGATTTTAATTTTTCTTCTATTAATTTCTCAACTTTAATTCCAGATCTATTCTTTCTGGCGTTAGTATCAATTCCTACTTCTACCCCTACAGCGTAATCAACAAAATTTTTGATTTTACCATTTAATATTAGTTTTAGTAATCCAGTTTCTTTAAAAATTTTTTTAATTCCAACAGGTGTTTCTAATAAATTTGATAATCTAATTTCTTTATTTTTTTTATTTATAAAACTAGTTTTGTCTTTTATTCCAATAAGAATTAAGATAGATTTAAAACAATCTTTATTCTTTTCAAAGAGTAATTCAATTTTCTTGTTAAAATCATTTTCATCTCTAGAAATAATATAATTTAAAGTATTTAAATCAATTATAATCGATTCAATATTTTCGTCAATTTTATTAACATCAATTAAGTCTTTAAGCTCTCTATTTGACTCAGTTAATGTATCTAAATATACTTTTGTTTTATTGTTCATTTATTCCTCATAATTCATAATAATTACTTCTTTTGCAGCTTGCTTTCTATTTGTTGGATCGGAGTTCACAAATCTATCAGTGTTAATCTCAATAATTTTGAAATCTTTATATAATTTTCTAATCAGGTTTGTTGAATGATTAGTAGCCATAAATTTAACTCCTTTTTCATCTAACTTCTTAAGTTCATCTGCTAAAAAAATTTGATTTTTTTGCCCAAAAGATGATTTGTTATATGAATCAAACCCTTTAACTCCAACTTCATAATCGTAAGGACTGTCAACAAATACGAAATCTCCTTTTTTTGGTTTTTTTAAGAATTCTATGTAGTCTTCATTAAATGCTTTGAAATCACTAGAATTCATATAATTGTGTATTGATAAAATGTTCTCCTTGTCATATAAATTTAACTTTTCTTTTGAAATTCCATTAAAAGGCACATTAAAATCACCTTTTGAATTAACTCTATATACCCCATTAAAACAAGTTTTATTTAAATAAATAAATTTCGCAGATGTATCTAATTCATTATTAGGTTTTCAACTTCTAACTTTGTAATAAAATTCTTTGCTATGTTGAGATTTCATTTCATCTAATTTTTTCATTAATTTTTCTGGATTATATTTAACAGTATTGTATGTTGTTATTAGTTCATTATTTATATCATTTATATAACATTTTTTTGGTCTTAAATGTAGAAACATTGAACCACCTCCAACAAATGGTTCATAATACTCATTAAATTCTTTTGGCAGTAAACCATCTAGATGTTTTTTAATTATATTTCTTTTTCCACCAACTCATTTTACAAAAGGTAATAATTTTGCATCTTTGTCTTTCATATTTTTTCCTAATTTAATATATTTATTAATACTTTTAAATGAATAACAAGAATAATAATAAAAAATTATTTTTTAAAATTTATCAATTTTCTTTTCAAATATATAGAAATATTTGTTTTCAATTTTCTTAATCTCAATATCTAAATCTTTATCTTTTATTTTAAGATTATTTTTATCTTTGTATCCAAGTGATTTAATATATTCCTTTACTGTTCCATCAAATTCTATATTAGTTTTTATTTTTTTATTAATTACTGATATTTTCGCATCTGGACTAATTTTTCATGTAAATTTATCTATTTGAGCAATTGTTGGTGTTATATCTTGTTCATCTCTAATTTCACCAACAAGTTTTTCTAATATTTCTTCTAATGAAATGATTCCTATTATTGATGTTGATTTATTATTCTTCTTTACTAAAACTATATGTTGGTTAGTAAATTGCATTTCTCTTAATGTTTCACTTAGTTTCATATATTGACTTACAATCATAATTTTTCTTACTTTATTTTCTCAATTCTTCTTGTCGAAAATTACATCTTTTAAATGAATGTAGCCAACTATTTTATTTTTATTTTTAACAATTAATCTAGAACATTTACTTTTCTCAAATTTATCTAGTATTTGTTTATGAGTTCATCCAATATTAACATATTGTATTTCTTTTGATGTTTCAATACAACTACTAATTGTAATGTCATCAAATTTTAATGCATTACTTGTTAAAGTTGCTTCATGTTGACCTAAAACTTTTTGGTTTGTCACAATATCTATTAAAGTATCTATTTCTTTTTCACTAATTCTTTCATCACTAGGTTTAATTATCTTATTTAAAACTCAGTTAATTGGTCAAAAGAAATAATATAAACCAAATATAAAGCTACCAAATAATTTCAAAAAAAACATACTGTTTTTTCTAGCTAATGTTTTTGGTAACATCTCCCCAAATAATAAAACAACAAAAGTTATTACTCCTGTTGCTATACCAGTCCCAAGTGCAATTGGATCACTAACTCCAGATAGTATTAATATATTTGTAAAAAATAATGTAGAAAGTGTTGATGATCCAACATTAACTAAAGTATTTGAAATTAGTATAGTTGATAACGTCATATTATAATTTTTAATTAGTTTTTTATTTATTCTATAAATAGAACCTTTTTTCTTTTTTTCATAATATGATTCATATTTATAATCTGTAATTGTAGTGATAGCCATTTCAAATGACGAAAATATGGAACTCAAAATTATAAGCAAAACTAAAACTATTCCTAATAAAATTGTCATGAGAACAGATGCAGATTCCATTTTATTCCTTTAAAAACATGTTATTAAAATTATATAATACAATTAAGAAATATTATTTGATAGTATATAATTAATTTATCAGGAGTCTTATGGAAATATTCTATATATTTATATTTTGTATAATATTTTCATTAATAGGTTACTTATTGGGAAGTGTTATTCTTGGTGCAATAATAACAAAATTAATGAAAATTGATATTAGAAATAAAGGATCAGGAAATGTTGGTTCTACGAATATATTAAGAGCTTTAGGTAAAAAATTTGCTTTGCTAACATTTATATGAGACTCTTTTAAAGGATGGTTATCGGTTTTTATTTCTCTTTGTATTTATATTAATATTAAAAATATTATTCCTGACTATTACAGCCTTTGTGGTTTTGTAATTTATTTTAGTGGATTGTTTGCTATCATTGGTCACTGTTGACCAATAACTTATTTAGTTAAATTAATCAGATGCAAATTTAATTTTGAATTAGCTAAAAAATGTTCTGGTGGAAAAGGGGCGGCCACATCAGCTGGTGTTATGATAAGTATGTCGCCATGAATATTCTTAATATCGTTTGTAATTTTTTTTATCACAGTATTTATAACAAAATATGTTTCATTATCTTCTATCTTATCAATATCAATATGCTGTTTATTAATACTTATACCAAATCTTGATTATTTCTATATGTACAACATTATAGAAAATAATTCAATGATAAGTATTTCTTCTATTCCAAATGAGTTTAATAATCCTACTATTAATTTTAATAAAAACTGACAATATTTATTCGGAGTATTTATAATCTTCTTTATCATTGTATTGATAGTTATATATAAGCACAAAATAAATGTTTTAAGATTATTAACAGGAACTGAAAATAAAATATCAATTAAGAAGAAAATAAACTATATATAGATTATAATATTCTATATATGCTTAGATGGCGGAATGGCAGACGCAGTGGACTCAAAATCCACCGATAGCAATATCTTAAGGGTTCAAGTCCCTTTCTAAGCACCATTTTAAAATTAAGTTAAGTATTCTTATTTAATAGAATACTTAACTTTTTATTTTATTTTTTTAAAATGTTTTTTACTAAATTTAGATCTTCATTTGTTGTTAACTTAAAATTTAAATGGTTACCATTTACATTTAAAATTTCTTTTCTTAATTTTTTAGCAACAATGATTATATCTGTAGAATCTAAATTTTTATTTTCAACATATGAGCAAATTTCTTTAATTGTTTTAAAACTAGCACTTTGTGGTGTTTGGTGAATATATATCTTTTCTCTATCTATGAATTTTTTTAATTTATTTTTATTTCACATAGAGATTGTATCTTTTGAATTTAAACAAGTATTAATTACTGCACTTTTTTTATTTTTTAATTCATTAATATTATTTTTAATAATATCTTCTGAAATAAATATTCTAGCTACATCGTGAGTTAAAATAATTGCATCATCACTGACACTCAATTCATTATTACAGTATTCGATTGCTTTTAATATTGAATTATTTCTTGTATCAGCACCATGAGTTATTTCTATTATTTTCCTTTGTTTAATATTA
>CASDUM010000122.1 GCA_949283985.1 uncultured Mycoplasmataceae bacterium
CTTGAACTGTTTTAAAATTTTCTTGTTTTGCTCAACCATGAAAATTAGTCCCAATATATCTAACTACACAAAAATATCTCATACCAACCTAGTTCAACATTTGAATACAATCATAAACTCATGTTTCTGTAAGAATAGTTTTTCCATTTATTACTGATAAAACTATTGTCATACCCAGTAGAAAACTTACAAAAGCAAGCAGTAATCAATCTATAAATTTAATTGAAAAGACTCTATATCTTGTTCTTTCTTTTTCTGGGTTATATCCTCTTGCTTCCATTGCATTTGATAATTCTTCAGCTTTTCTAAATGAAATTGAAAACAATGGAACAACAAGGGAAACCAAAGATTTTATTTTATCATTAAATTTACCATTTTTAAAATCTATACCTCTTGATGCTTGTGCTCTTAAAACTCTTGTTGATTCATCTAATAGTGAAGGAATAAATCTAATTGAAAGAGCAATTATCATTGCCATTTGATTAACAGGTAATCTTAAAAATTTTAAAGGATATAATATATCTTCAAGTGCTGAAGTTAATTCAATTGAAGATGTTGTAGATGTTAATAATATCACGCATATAATTGTTAATAGCACTTTCATTGAAACATAAATCATATAAGTAATTGCATATGATGAAAGTGATCATGTATTTTTAGTAAAGACATAAAAATAATAAGTATCACTATCAACATTTTGATATTCAATTCTCGTATTATTTTTAGAAAATACATCATTAATCGAATTTAATGTTGAGTTATTATTAATTCCATTAACTATGTAAAAACCTTGACTTGATCCACTAACATTTAATCCTAGTATATTTTCAAAAATAGAATTAGCATTTGTAACTGGATTAGAACCTCATAAAGTCCCTTGAACAAATTTTATCCCATTTATAGTTGTGCAATACTTGCTACTTTCTCAATCCTGATGTGCAATAAATCCTTTAGATCCTAAATCAAATACTAATCCGGGTGATTTGTATGTTATTCAATTTATCAGTAGCAATATTGCGGCCATAATCAATATAGATACAAAAATTTTTAATAACCTTTTAATAGGCAATTTAGCCATGAAGTAAGCAATTAATAATATTCCAAGTAAAAAAAATTGATAAATAAATCCATATGGTAAAAAAATAATAACAATGAATAAAATTACCATAATGAACTTCAAAGAGGGATTCATTCTATGAAGGAAGGAATTTTTATAAATATATCCATCTTGATTCATGTTTATCTCCTTTTTTTATTTATTAATATTTTATTAATTTCGCTTGCTAATTCTTCACATGTCTTTGGTTTTTTATCTCAAAGTATTGAGAATTTTTTATTTTGTTCTTCTAATTTAATTATTGTATCAATTACTTTTGGTGGAGTAATCTTTGTCTTAGTATATATTTCATTATTTTTAAATATTTCATATGGTGTTCCATGAGTTAGGACTTTACCATTTTCCATAACAATAACATTATCTGCAATTTCTAGCACTTCATCCATTGAATGTGTGATAACAAAAATTGTTTTTCCTTTGTTTTTTTCAGATTTTATTATTTCCATCATTTCAGATATACCATCTGGATCTAATCCAGCTGTTGGTTCATCAAATACCAATATTTTTGGATTAATTGCAAGTATTCCAGCAATTGCAACTCTTCTTTTTTGTCCACCAGATAATCCAAATGGTGATTTTTTTAAGAATGATTCATCCATTCCCATTCTTTCTAAATTTTCTTTTGCAATAGATTTAAGAATTTCATTTTTGCTTATAGCTTTATATTTTACTTTGATCTTCTTATTGTTTAAAAAACAAATTGCTTCATCTTTTTTAAACTTAATTTTTTTTATATTGCTATCCAATTCATCCAATGAATTAATTAAATTGTTTATTTCATATTTTGATTTATTTGAAAGCAATAATTTTAAAACATTTTTTTTATTTAACTTAAGGTATAAATCATTTTGAATTTTTAGAGATTTTGGTCCAAAATATATATCTTTTTCAATTGTATCTTTAAATAATTGATACTCTGGGTATTGAAACACTAAACTTATTTTTTTTCTTAACTCTTTAATATTTTTTATTTTCCTTTTTTTCTCTTCAATTTTAAAATCATCAATATTTATATTACCTTTCTTTGACTTTAATAAACCATTAAAATGTAATACAAGTGTCGACTTTCCAGAACCTGAATTTCCAATAATAAAATGAATTTTATTTTTTTCGAATTGATATGAAAAGTTATTTATTGCTACAACTTCATTTTCAGTTTTTGGATCAAATATACAAGTTAAATTATCGACTGTTACTATTTTATTATTTGACATATGGAATTTATTAACTCCTTTTGATTTAATGTTTCTTTTATTTTTTTATTTTTATTAGATATTAATTTGGATAGTTTCATAGTAAAAGGAATATCTAAATGAATATCATGTAATAATTCATCATTTTTAAATATTTCATGAGGAGTTCCGACTTTAACTATTTCTCCTTTGTTCATGACTATTACTTTTGTAGCATTAATTACTTCTTCCATATCATGAGTGATTGAAATAATAGTTTTATTATGTATTTTTTGTAAATTAATAATCATTTCCTTTAATTCAATTTTACCTTTTGGGTCTAACATTGATGTTGATTCATCAAAAATCATGATATCTGGATTAATAGCTAATACAGATGCAATTGCAACTCTTTGTTTCTGCCCTCCTGACAATCTTTGTGATTCTTGTTTAATTAAATTTTCTGATTCAACTTTTCTTGCTGCTTCATAGATAATATCTTTCATTTTTTCTCTTGGGACATTTCTGTTTTCTAAACCAAATGCAATATCATCTTCAGCTGTAATTCCTATAAATTGACTATCTGGATTTTGAAAAATTACTCCAACATTATTTCTGAGATGATCAACATTAGATTTTGTTAAAACTTCTCCAAATAATTTAATAGTTCCTCTACTTGGTTTCAATAAACCCATTAAAATTTTTGAAAGAGTAGATTTACCTGAACCATTATGTCCAATAATACAAACATATTCATTTTCATAAATTTTTAATGAGACATCTTTGAGAACATCAACTTTTCCGTCATAACTAAAAGTTACGTTTGAAACATCAATAACTTCTTTTTTCATAAGCGACCTACCATATTATATAAATTATATAATTTAAACATATTATTTATTTAAAATAAGCAATAATACAAAATTTATGATATTATAAATATACAATAAAAGTAAGCAGTGATGCTTACTTTTGATTATTTATAAGGAGTAAAAATGAAAACAAAAGAAATATTTCAATTAATTGATGAGCTTTCTCAAATTAAAAAAATCGACAAAGAAATTATTAAGGAAAACTTAGCATTTGCGCTTGAAAAGGCATATCTAAAAGAATTTCCAGAAGCAAATTTAAAAATTGAAATTGATTTAGAAAAAGAAAAAATTAAAATGTGAGAAGAAAAGCTTGTGATTGATGATTCGAATGAATCTGATATGGATGATGATAGGGAAATTACATTATCTGATGCATTAAAATATTCTTCATCTGCGAAAATTGGTTCAGAAGTAAAAATTCCAATTGAAATTGATTCATTAGATAGAAGAGTAGCTGTTCATGTTCAACAAGTATTTTCTCAAAAAATTTCTGAACAATCTAACACAGTTATTTATAAAAATTGACATGATAAAATTGGAACTAATATAAGAGCAAAAGTTGAAAATAACTCTCAGAGATACATTGAAGTAGAATTAGGTGATACCAAAGGCGCGTTATTGAAACAATACCAAATTCCAGGAGAACAAATTAAAATTGGTGGATCATATACGTTCTATATTAAAGATGTGAAGGAACAAACAAAAGGATGACCTATTATTCTTTCTAGAAATGATGTTAATTTAGTAAAGAATTTATTGATTGAATTTATACCTGAAATTAAAGATGGAACTATCGAAATAAAAGGTATAGCAAGAGTTCCTGGTTTCAAAACAAAGATAGCTGTAAAATCTAATGTTGAAGGTGTTGATCCAATTGGTACTTGTGTTGGTCCGAATGGAAGTAGAGTTAAAGAAATTATTAAACTTATCGGTGGCGAATTTGTTGATATTATATTATGAGATGAGGATCCAAAACAATTTTTAGTTAATGCATGTGCTCCAGAATCATTAATTGGAGTAGAAATTACTGATGACGAAGAATCTAGCGATGGTTTACATAAGTATGTTACATTAGTTGTCGATGATAAATCGTTAGCAAAAGTTATAGGCAAAAATGGAATGAATATAAAGTTAATTTCCAAATTAACTAATTGATCTATTGATGTGGTTGAAGAATCTATCGCTATTGAAGATAAAATTAATTACGAACTAGTTGGACATTTAGTTCCGATTAAACCATCTGCTAAAAAAGAGTTTTTCAATGTTTCTTTATCTAAACCAAAAAATAATAACAATAATAAACAAAGAAATGTAGTTAAAATAGATGATGATGAAGAATTTGTATACATGCCAACAAATCATAATACTTTTGAAATTAATGATGAAGACATTGAATCCTTAATTAACTTTACATCAGCACCAAAAAAAGAAAAAGAAATAGACATTAATTTAGATCTTGAAGAAATATACGAAAAAGATAAGAAAAATTTAACTGGGCCAAAACATAAAAAAGCAAAAAATAAATCTAAATCTGATGTTGATTCAGATGTAAATAATTTATTTGAAGAATTTGGTGACATTACAGAGAATTTCTTATCTGAAAATGAAAATGATGACTTAGAAGATGTTGGATCTGATAATCTCGAATTGGATGAAGAATAAAAAATATGTTTGGGAGTAAACCATGAAAAAAACTAAAAGTAACAAAAAAGATAATAGAGTAGTTAGAAAAGAAATTAATCTTAAGGATGAAATAAAAAAAGTTGACTCTGGTATAAATGAACAAGGTGTGTTTATTTTTACTTCTTTAATGACTCCTACAACATTTTCTCAAAAATTAAATAAATCACTTCAAGAGGTTATAAAATATTTTTTTATGAAGGGTATTGTTATTAATGTAAATACTCTTTTAACAAAAGAACAAATGGGTGAATATTGTTTAGAATGTGGATATGATTTCAAATGAGAAGATCAAGTTAATGAAGATAATTTTATCGAATCTATATCTGAAAAATTAGAAAAAGATAATCACCATAAAAGACCTCCGATTATCACTATAATGGGTCATGTTGATCATGGTAAAACAACATTGCTTGATTATATTAGAAAATCAAAAGTTGCAGATAAAGAAGTTGGAGGTATCACCCAAAAAATTGGTGCATATATGATTGAGCACAAAAATGAAAAAATTACATTTATTGATACTCCAGGTCACGAAGCATTTACGCAAATGAGAATGCATGGTGCAAATGTTACTGATATCGTTGTAATTGTTGTTGCCGCAGATGATGGTGTTATGCCACAAACTAAAGAAGCTATTGATCATGCGAAATCTGCTGATATTCCAATAGTAGTGTTTGTTAATAAAATGGATAAACCTGAAGCAAATCCAAAAAAAGTTATATCTCAATTATCTGAATATGATTTAGTAGCAGAAGAATGAGGGGGAAACACAGTATTTGTAAAAGGTTCAGCATTTACAGGTGAAGGCGTAGATAACTTATTGGAATCATTACTTTTAATAGCAGAAATGCAAGAATTAAAAGCAAATAATGATAGTGTAGCTACAGGGAATGTTATAGAAATGTATGTTGATAAAGGCCTTGGACCTGTAGCAAACATATTAATTAAAAATGGTACCTTATATAAAGGCGATTTTATTATTGCTGGTGATCAATATGGTAAAATTAGAAGAATTGTTAATGATTTAAATCAAGAAATAGATGTAGCCTATCCTTCTTGACCTGTTTCAATTAGTGGATTAACAGGTGTTGTTAATGCAGGTGATAAATTTATTGTTACTAATGATGAAAAAATTGCTAAAGATTTAATCGAAAAAAGAAGAGCAAATAAAAAAGTTTCATCATTAAAAGAAAGTAATTCCCATCTAACAGAAAAAGATGGTTTAAAAGTTTTAAATTTAATTATTAAAGTTGATTTAGATGGTACTGCAAGAGCAATAGAAAATGTATTAGATAAAATTGAAGTTGAAGGTACAAAAATAAATATTGCAAGAATTGCGATTGGTGATGTTACTGAAACAGATATAACTTTAGCAAAAGTTACAAATGGTTATATCTTTGCATTTAACACTCAAGTTTCTGCAAACATTAAATCTTTTGCTAAATCTAATGATGTGATAATAAAAACTCATAATATTATTTATCATCTACAAGAAGAAGTTGAAGATTTACTTAAAGGAACCTTAGATCCAGTATATGAAGAAAAGATTATAGGAGAAGCTGAAGTTAGACAAATCTGAAAACATTCAGATATTGGAACTATTGCAGGATGTAGAGTTGTTGATGGTGAAATAAAAAGAAATGCATATGCAAGAGTTATAAGAAACAAAGAAGTAATTCTTGAAAGAGGTAAATTAACATCATTAAAACATAATAAAGATTCTGTTAATGTTATTGAAAATGGCAAAGAGTGCGGTTTAACAATAGAAAAATTTAATGATTTTAATGAAGGTGATATTATAACTATTTTTGAAATAGTTAAAAAGGAAATTTAATGAACAATTCAAATAGAATTAGAGTTCAAAGATATGAATCAAGAATGAAAGAATGTTTAAATGATTTTATATATTTTGAAGCATATGATGAAAAAATTAAAAATGCTACAATCACTTATACAAGATTGTCTGGAGATATGTCTATTTTAAAAGTTTATGTTGATTGTTTAGATAGAGAGAGAATTGACAGTCTTGTAAAATACTTGAATGAAAGAAAAGGTATTTTTAGAACAACGATTGCACATAATTTTGATTTGAGAAGAGTTCCTGAAATTATTTTTAAAAAAGATGAAACTATAGATAGACATAATGAAATAGAGGATATTTTATTAGAATTAGATTTAGATTCAAAAGGAGGTTCAAATGAGTAATCACGATGAAAATAATAATAATGTTTCTACAATCACAGATGTGGAACTAAATTCTGAATCATCTACTCAAGTTAGTAATGATAACGTTGTAGTAAATAACGATGGATCTAATGAATTATTTTTTGAAAAATTTAACAATACTAAGAAAGATTATAAAAGACAACAATTAGAAAAAGTTAAAAAAGAAATCAATAAACGTAATAAAACTCTTTCTTTTGATAGAAGATTAGAAGACAATAGATTCTTAACAAAAGTTTACATAATGATTGGTATAGTTATTTTCTTTGTACTTTCTATTTCAATAACTGTGTTTACAATTAACATCATGTTCTATAATGGTGATGTTGATAATTACTTAAACAATAATACATGATATGGAATAGCAAACGCAATAAATAAATGATATCTAGACATGAATAGAGCAGTAGTTATAATGTCAGGAATTGCATTTTCATTAATTCCATTACCATTTCTGTTTTTATTAACAACATGGTTTGTTGGTATGAATCAAATTTTTAGATCATGAAAATTTATACTAACTGTTTTTATATTTATTGGTTTAGCTTCATTATTAGTTATAATAACTATTCCAATGTTTAGTATTATTTATGATAATCATACAAATTTAAATTTCGTTTCATTATAAAAAATAAAACATGTCATTAAATGACATGTTTTTTTATATCTCAAATACAGTTGTAATTATTTTAGGATTTTTCTTTTTATTTTTTCATATGAAAAATTTAGCTATTTCAATTGATTTTTCTTTCATATTATTAATAGAAAAATTCTTATCATTTAATATTTTTTCAATTTCTTCTTTAATTGAGTATGATATTTTTTGTATTAGTGATATTGAATCTTTAACATAAAAAATTCCTCTTGTAGAAACTTGTGGATTGCCAATAATTTTTTTATTTTTCTTATCATAACAAATTATGATGTTGAATACTCCATTATCTGAAATTTCTTTTCTTTCTTCAATTGTTTTGATTGAGTTTTTTGATATTCTCTTACCATCAATCAAAATTGGATCTACATTTATTACTTCATTTGTTTTAATAGCTTCTTTTTTATACAATTCTATAACTTCACCATTTCTTATAATAATTACATTATCTTTATGAAATTCTGCTTCTTGAGCAGTTTTTCTTAAAGTTTTTAACATTTTATATTCACCGTGAATTGGAACAATATATCTAGGATTTACCAACTTTATCATTAATTGTTGTTCTTGAGTTGTTGCGTGCCCAGATGCATGAATAATAGAATCAATTTTATGTTGTACTACTTTTGCACCAGTTTTAAATAATTTATTAACTAATTCTTCAACTGATAAAAAATTACCAGGAATAGGATTTGACGAAAGAACGAATGTATCTGTTTCTTTAACTATTATTTTGGGATGAGTTCCTAATGCTATTTGATTCAATGCTGCTTTTTCTTCACCTTGTGAACCTGTTAAAATAAATAAAAGTTCATTATCGCTATATGATTCAATTTCTTTTGTTGATATTATGTCATTTTCACCTATATTTATTAACCCAATTCTTTTTGCAGTTTTTATATTATTTTCCATTGATCTACCAATGATGCATATTTTCTTTTTTAATTCAATTGCACCTTCTATAACTTTTTCTATTCTAGATAAATTACTTGAAAACGTTGAAATGAAAACTCTTCCTTTTGCATCTTTTATTATTTTTAATAAATTTTCAATTACGTGTATTTCAGAAGAACTAAATCCTTCAGCCTCTGCATTTGTTGTATCAATAAATAAAATATCTATATCTTTTTCGGCTATTTTACTTATTTTATTAATATCAGTTTGTTCGTCTGAACAAAAATCAAAACGGTAGTCTCCAGGATTAACTATATTTCCGTTTGGAGTTTCAATTAACACACCAAAACTATCTGGTACTGAATGACACACTCTAAAAAAATCCATTTTTATATTTTTAAGAGAAACAGTTAAATTTTCATCTATTATTTCATTTTCAGGTAAATTAAGTTTAAATTCATTTAACTTTCTTTTTATCATTTCGGTTGCTAATTTTGGAGCATATATTTTTTTAATATCAACTTTTGATAATAAATACGGAACTCCTCCAATATGATCTTCATGACCATGAGTTATGACTAAATATATATTTTTCTTACTATTTTTTATAAGATATTCATAATTAGGAATGATTCCGTTCATACCTAATAATAATTCATTTGCAAATTTTATACCAGCATCCATAATAATGATTTCATCATCATGTTCAACTACATACATATTTTTGCCAACTTCTTCAATCCCCCCCATGGCAAAAATTTTAGTTTTTTTCATATTATCTCCTAAATATTAATTATTAAAATATTGTTTGTAATTAGTAATATTGCTAATACACCAACTATTGTTCAATTTATATATTTAAAAATTTTATTGTTAATTTCTTTTTCAAAGAAACCCTTGTTTTGTAAATTAATTCTTACAAATTTGATAACTGATAATGATAATACTAAAATTATTAATATACTAAATAATATTATTATTGATATATTAGTTATACCATTAGCAAATAATGATATTGAACCAACTACACTATATATTATACAAGATAATAAATATGTACCTAAAAAAATACTTACAATATTTAATACCAAATATTTCCATCCTAATTCTTTTCATATAGTAATAGCCGTTGCAACACAAGGTAAATAAAACATAAAGAATGATATGTATGATGATAGTAAAGCGATTCATGTGTGTGGTAGGGATGATTGTAAATATAAACCAAATTCTTGACTTCCTCCAAATAGCATTTCTAGATTTGAAGCAGCAATTTCTTTAGCTGGAAAACTAGATACTAATGACATGGATAATTTTCAAGAATCACTATTATTCATAAAAATACCTGTAGGATATAAAAAATATTCAAAAGGATATGAAAGATATCTTAATATTGAATCAGAACTATCACCACCTGTTATTATTCCTGTAAATGAAAGATTTGTTAGTATTCAAATTAATAAATTAATAACAAAAATAAATAATATAACTTTTCTTATAAATGAGTATACTTCTAATACTACTGTTCTAGCGATTGTAGATAAATCAGGTCATCTTCATTCAATAACTTCACTTGCAAATATTGTTTTTGATTTTCTAAACATAGTATTAGAAAAAAATAACCCAACAAATAATGAAATAATAAAACTAATAATAGTCAATGAAAAAGTAAATAAGAAATTATATGCTTGAATGTTAAATGCTTCAACTATTCATCCATAAACTACAACTCTTGCGCTACATGATATTAATGGAATAATCATTGATGTGATTATTTTTTCTTTTTTATTTGATGCATTTTTACACATCATTATTGCTGGTATATTACATCCTGTACCCATGAATAAATTAACCAAAGTTCTTCCACTAATACCGAATTTATCTAAAACTTTATCTGTTGCAATACTCACTCTTGACAAGAAACCAATTTGTTCTAGTAAAGTTGTTAGTGTAGTAAGTATTATTATTCAAGGAATAAAAGATAATGTTGTAAATATACCATCAAATATTCCATCTTTAACAAAATTTATTCATCATTCATTAATACCTGAACCAAGCATTGAATTTTCTATTATTGTTTTAAGATCATCAAAACCTGTATTCATTAAATCCTGTAAATAAGTACCTGTTCATTGACTGAATGTGAGAAAATATATAATTAATATTAAAATAATAAATAAGAAAATAGTCAAATATGAATTATTAAAAATATCATGCAATTTTGTTTTTTTATGTAATGAAAATTTATTAATTTGTGTATTGTTATCTTTAAATAAAGTTAATAATTTATTAATAAAATCCTTTTTTGTATTGAATATTGATTGAATATCGTCATGATTAATTTTACATTTCTTAATTAATAAATTCATTGTGTCAATTAGGTTGTTATTTTTTGCATGCTCAATAATTGTCATGTTGCCAATCAAAAATTGGATTGCATAAAATCTTTTTGATATTTGAATATCAAAATCTAAGTCATTGATTTTTGATATGAATGATTCAATTTTCTTATTGTATATAATTTTTTTATTATTTGTTTTAAAATTGCATGAACTATCATTTGAAAGATAATTAGAAAATATCTTAATACCTTTTCCTGTGTTTCCGTTGATTTTAAATACTTTAGCATCTAATTTTCTTTCTATACTAAAAGTGTTATATTGATTATTAAATTCATTTATTTTATTCAAAACTATATAATTAAGATTACCAGTTTCAAACAAATCAATAGTAAGATATAAATCTCTTTCTAAATTACTAGTACTTAAAATTGAACAGATAGATACCTTATTGTCTATTAAATATTTAAGAATATCATTTTTTTTATACTTTGAATCAATTGAATAAATTCCAGGGGTATCAACAATTGTTACATTTTTATTTGTTCGTAATGAACCACTAGAGTTTTTAAATGTTACATTATCATAGTTTGCAACTTTTGAAAATTTTCATGTTATTTTATTAAATAATGTTGTTTTACCAACATTAGGTGAACCAACTATAAAAACTTTATTCATTTATTTCTCCATAAATTTCATATAGTTCTTCTATTCTAAATGCATATTCAGCTCCCCTTGATATGATAAAAACAATATTTTTATTGTTTTTTTTATCATATTTAACATCAATGGTTTCTTTTTCTCTAATTCCAATTTCATAAAGTTTATTAATTAAATTTATATCTTTAACTTTTATTTCTTTTATTAAGAAACGAAAATTATTTATATTTTCTATAAATGATAATAATTTCTCCATAATGTTCCTATGATAGTAATAATTTAATATATATAAAATGTATATAAAACGAGTATCACTAAATTTTAATTCAGACGACTATTAAATTTATAATATCATAAAATTAATATAAGTTTGTAAAAAAATATAATATAATATAGTTGTAACCCTATTTAGTTTTTATCTTATTTTATAAGGTAGAACTTGTTAAAATTGTATATTTGTGATTTAAAAACTTTATTTATTTTGTTTTTGTAAATGATTTTGACATCTTATTGTAGTTATTCTACGTTTTGTTGTTGTTTTTTATTTTATGATTTTCTTAATCATTAACATGTTTTAGTTCATAAATTTTGAATCCCTTCTCACACACACAAAGTATTTAATGATTTTATTATTAATTGTCTCTTCCAAAAAATCACTCGAAATTCAATTTTAATATAAAATAGGGTTACACTTTTTTATGTCTTATTTTTAATGTAACTAAATTATCATTGAAAATAAGATTTTTTAATGATTCTAAAATTTTATTATTTAAAAGATTTCTAACTCTTGCTTCAAGTTCAGAAATCTCATTTTCAATATCATTTAATCTCTCACTTACTTCATATTTAAATTCTTTAATTTCATTTTTGTTCTCTTCTTTAAAACTTTAAAAGTTGATAAAAAACATCCACAAATAAAATGATTTTATATATAATATGTATATACAAGTAGGGAAATATATGAAGATAACAATAATTGGCGCTTGAAGTTCATACACACCTGAACTGGTAGAAGGCATCATTAATAATTATAAATATTTTAACTTTAAAGAATTATGCCTAATTGATGTTGAATTAGGAAAGAAAAACTGAACATCATTTTTGAATTAACAAAAATAATGTTCAAGAAAAAAATATTGATGTCAAAATAACAAAAACATTAAATCAAATAAAAGCAATTAAAGATTCAAATTTTATTGTAATTTAATTAAGAGTTGGTCGATTAGAAACAAGAATTATTGATGAAACTATTACGTTAAAATATGGATTACTAGGTCAAGAAACAAATGAATTTGGAGAAATGTTTAAAGCATTTAGAACAATTCATGTTATTTTTGATTTAATTGATAAAATTAAAAAATATGCAGCAAAAAATGTTTGAGTTATTAATTTTTCAAATCCAGCTGGAATAGTTACAGAAGCTGTTCACAAATATAAAAAATTCAAAAATTTTGTTGGGGTTTGTAATATTCCAATTCATCTAGAAATGATGTTTGCAGAGTGTTACAAAGTTAATAAAAATAAAATATTAATTGACTGAGTTGGACTAAATTATTTTGTATTTGGTATAAAAGTAAAATTGAATAATAAAGATATTACATTAGATGCTGTAAAATCTTATATTGACCCTAAAAAAGTTGAAGCTTTAACAATGAGAAATGCACCTCCTATTCCTTTAGAACCAGAATTTGTTAAATCACTAAATATGGTGCTATGCCCTTATTATAGATATTTTGTAAAATATAATGAGATAATAGAACAAGAAACTGAAGAACTTAAACATGATAATTTAAGATCTGAAATTGTTAAAAAAGCTCAAGAAACTTTATTTAAAAAATATAAGGATATTAATTTGGATGAAAAACCAAAAGAACTTGAATTAAGAGGTGGAGCTTTTTATTCAAAAGTTGCTATTGATGTTCTTACAGCTCTTGCAGGTGGACCTTGTGTTATTTATGCGGTTGATTATCCAAATGATGGAACAATTGCAAATTTCCCTAAAGGGGATGTAATTGAAGATAGTTCGAAAATTCAAAAAAATAAAATTTCACAATTAAAATCAATCAAAAAAATTCCAGATGCAATTTATGGTTCAATCATTAATTTAAAAAATTATCAAGATATAGTTATTAAAGCAGCTATTAATGGTGATTATGGTTTAGGATTAGTTACTGCTAATATTTCACCTTTTTCAAAAGATGATAATAAAAATAAAATAGTGTATGATGAATTAATGAAAGCACATAAAAAATATTTACCTACATTTAATAAAAAGAAAGGAAAGTAATATGTCTAAATATAATTATGAACAATTAGCGGGAATAAGTTTTCAAATTATAACTTATGCTGGTAGTGCAAAATCTGATGCAATGATGGCTATTTATGCTGCAAAAGAAGGAAAATTTGATGAGGCTGAAAAAAATATTAAAGAAGCAGAAAAAAATTTAATTGAAGCTGAAAAGCAACACGCTAGTTTAGTTCAAGATGAAGCTACTGGAGAAAGTATTAATATTCCTTTATTATTAATGCATGCAGAAGATCAAATGTTAACAACACAAACATTAATTTTAATGGCTAAAGAATTTATTGATCTTTATAAAAAAA
>CASDUM010000123.1 GCA_949283985.1 uncultured Mycoplasmataceae bacterium
TACATTTGGAACTCAATCTAGTTTTAGAACAAATAGTGCTAACCAATTTAATAATAGTCAATTTGGTTCATTTTCTCAAAAACCTTTTTCAAGTAATTTTTCAACTTCAGGTTATTCATTAGGAGCACAACCTTATCAAACAAGACCAGCTTCTATGAATAGACCAATAAGTGTATATGGAAATAACACAGGTTTTTACTTCCCTAGAACAAATTACACTTCTTTAAATTCAACAGCACAATATCAACCTAGACCAAATAATTCAATAATGTTTAACAATGCTACACAACCTCCGTTAGTAGCACCAAATGCAGTATCTTACCAACCAGAAGTTAATGCACAACAACAAGAATATGTACAAGATCAAAACCAAAACTATGAACAAAATAGTTATGAAAACCAACAAATAGAACAACAATATGAAGAACCAGTAATTAATTATGGATATATTAAATCAGTTCTTGATGAATTATCTCAATCATCAAATTCTGAAAATTCTAAAGCTGCAGTAGTTACTGATATTGAAGGAAATATTATTGCTCAAGGATATAATTTTGTTGACGAAGAAGGGAATGAATATCAAGCCGAAGACTATGTTTTACAAGCCCTTGGAGAAATTTCTTGAGACCCAAACACTTCAATAATGTTTACTAATGCACCATTAACTGAAGATACAGCTAACTCTTGTGTTTCATATGGAATTAAAACAATTCAAGTTTTAGCAAGTTCATCTAAACAAACTAAAAAATACAAGAAAGATAAGGGAATGAAAGTTGCAACATCAATTCTTGAAGATAATGGTATTAGTGTTGAAATCCTTGAATTAAAAGAATAAATGTAGATTAATATCTACATTTTTTTATTGTACAATACATAGCATGCTATAATTTTTAATAGAATAAAAAAGGACATAATATGAATTTTAAAAAAAGTATTTTTAACTTTCGATGTACTTATTTTAGTTTCATTAACAGGTGGGTCTATCTGTCTAGGGTTTCATCAAATATGATTAAAACAATAGAATATGATGGATAAAAAATAGAAGCTAGAGTTGGTTTTTCAAATTATGATGATATTAAAGTAGATGGAGCAAAAATTACATTAAGCAAATTAAATTATTATGAAGTAGATGATGGAATGGTGCCCCAAAAGAGAGTACTTCTATATGGTGATACACGTGATTATTATGAATATTAATCAAGTGAACATATCATAGAAAAAAATAGACTTATAAATATAGATAACTCACTTGAATTATATAGAGTTTTAACAACTAGCTTAATATTAATGATTGTTGGTGAAGTCTTAATAGGAATTACAGTAATAACACTGATTATTTGTATCCTAGTTTTATTATTTCAAAAAACAACAAGGATAAAAAGCAAAAAACAAAAGAAGAAAATTAAATTACAAGCAATAAATATATAAATAGATAAAAATCTTTTTATGATAAAATTATTATTGATTAAGAGGGAAAAATGGAAATTAAATCTATAAAAGAATTAAATAATTTAGTTAGAGAATATGAAAAAAATCCAAATATCGAAAATTTTGATATTAATAAACCAATTAGTATGATTGGATGAGTTAGATCAAATAGAGATAATGGAAAAATAAGTTTTATATCATTCACAGATGGTTCTAGATTGAATTCAATTCAATTAGTTTGTAAAAAAGGTGAAACTGAAAATTATGATCAAATTTGTCAGGCTAGAACAGGAGCATCAATTATTATTCTTGGTTATATTGTTTTAAAAAATCAAGACGAAAATCAAAAATTTGAAATACTTGTTAAGAAAGCAAAATTATTAAAACAATCTGATGAATCATATCCAATTCAAACAAAAGAACACACAATGGAATTTTTGAGAGAAGTTTCTCATGTTAGAGTAAGAACTAATAAATTCTATTCTGTAATGAATGTTAGAAGTGAATTATCTTTTGCTATTCATAACTTCTTCCATATTAATAATTTTAAATGAGTGAGCTCTCCTATTATTACTTCAAATGATGCTGAAGGAGCTGGCGAAGCCTTTACAGTTTGTACAGATGATGATAAAAATTTCTTTGATAAAAAAGCATCATTAACAGTTTCTGGACAATTACATGCTGAGGCATATGCACAAGCATTTAAAAGAGTTTATACATTTGGGCCCACTTTTAGAGCTGAAAAATCACATACAAATAAACATTTAGCTGAATTTTGAATGGTTGAACCAGAAGTTGCTTTTTGTGATTTAGAAAAACTAATGGTATTAATTGAAACTTTTATTAAATTTGTAATTAAAACAACAGCTAAAAGATGTGGAGAAGAAATTGCTTTCTTCAAAAAACTTCCTGGCAACGAAAGCATTGACGAAAGATTGAACGAAGTTATTGAGAAGAATTTTGCAAGAATTGAATATAAAGATGTGATTAATGTTTTAAAAGATGCTGTCCATAATAAAAATGTTAAATTTGAAGACTCAAATATATATTTTGGAATGGATTTAAAAACTGAACATGAAAGATACATTTGTGAAGAACATATAAATGGCCCAGTTTTTGTTTATAATTATCCAGAAGAAATTAAATCATTTTACATGAAATTAAATGAAGATGGAAGAACCGTTGCGGCTTGTGACTTATTAGTTCCTGGAATAGGTGAGCTAGTTGGTGGCTCTCAAAGAGAAGATGATTACAAAAAAATATATGATAGAGCAATTAAATCAGGAATTGAACCATCTACAATTGATTGATATTTAGATTTAAGAAAATACGGGTATAATAAATCAGCAGGATTTGGATTAGGATTTGAAAGATTAATAATGTATATATGTGGATTAGATAATATAAAAGATACAATTCCATTCCCAAGATCA
>CASDUM010000124.1 GCA_949283985.1 uncultured Mycoplasmataceae bacterium
GCAGCTTCAATATCACCATCAGTTTCTTGTAAAGCTTTTTGACAATCTAAAAAACCTGCTTGAGTTATTTCTCTAAGTTCTTTTACTTTTTTTGCGTCAATTGACATGATTACTCCTTTAATAATATTTCATATATCTTATATATTTTAATATATTTATCTTAAAATAATTTATTTTTTAGGTTAGATTTGTTATCTTTAAAATTTAACTCATTAACCCTTCCTTTACTTTTATCTAAAAATCAAAGATCGCATTCTTTATAATTGCATAATGCAATTAAAAAATTTTTATATGATATTTTTCACTTTTCATTATCATAAAAATACTTTTGCAAAAACATTTTCATTGAATCTCTTTGGGTAAACCCTTCCATAGGACATCCACAAGGTATTACAGGTATTTGTAACTTATTTGCTAATCTCCTAATGTGTTTTTCTCTAGCTAAGATAAGAGGTCTGATGAAAGTAATATCAGATCTATCTAAATACATTTTTGGTTTAAATGTTGCGATTCTACCTTCATTAATCATATTCATGAAAAATGTTTCTATTGCATCATCAGCATGATGACCCATTGAAACTTTATTACATTTATGTTTTTTGGCTTCATCAATTAAGATTGCTTTTTTCATTTTTGAGCAAAGCGAACATTGAATTTTACCTTTTTTCATATTTTCTCTTAATATATCCCCCATATGAGTATCAACTAAATAAAATTCAATACCTTTATTTTTTCAATAATTAACCATGTCTTCATATTTAATTGCACACAAACTTATTTTTAAATGAATACCAACTATTTCAATATTAATATTTTTTGTTTTTTTTAGAATTTGTTTATATAGCGATAATGCTTCAAGTAATAGCATTGAATCCTTTCCGCCAGAAACTCCAATACAAATTCTATCGTTATCTTCAATAAGATTAAAAGCATTATCAGCTCTAATTATAGACCCAATTAACTTACGCATTATTTTACTCCTAAGTGATTATAAATTTTAAACCCAACATTTTTATCAATATAAGATTTTAAAAAATTTATTAATTGATTTTTAAATTTAAAATCTTTTAAAGTATCAACATTTTCATTTTTTAAATCTATAAAAATTTTATTAAAATCAGTATCATGAATATATTCGTTTAATGAATGAGCACATTTAGCACATAAATATCCCATTTTGCCAATTGAAATAGTTTTTATTTTATTATCACCACATATAGAACAACATCTTAAATTTATTAATGTTCCTGATCAAACTATTATTTTGAATAGTGAAAAAATCAAAGATTCATCAGTATCAAGATTACTAATAATATTTATATAATTTTCATATTCCTTGAATTTAAAATATTTATTATTTTCAATAATAAATGTATTTACTAATAATAATCCAAAATCCCAATAGTTAATTGGTTTTGAATTATTGATGGATTTTATTTTCTTTAACTTTGATAAACTATTTTTACTTCTGCTTCTAAAAAATTCTATTTCTAAAAGATCTCCATAAATTAAATTTCTTGAATTTTTAGAAAGAATTTTTTTTGTTCCATAAGCATATAGACTAACTATTGAATTATCGTTTGTTAAAACAGTTATGACAGAGTCAAAAGTATTGGTTTCTTTTTCATCAAGAAGATAACATTTCATAATTGTTTCAGACATTATTTTTTATACCCCAATGATGCAATCATTAAATTATCATTTCTTCATTTTTTTCTAACTTTAACATTTAATTCTAAATATATTTTAGTATCAAAAATTTTTAATAATTCGTTTCTGGAACTAATTCCTATTTCTTTTATTGAAGTTCCACCCTTACCAATTATTATGGGTTTTTGAGATTCCTTTTCAACAATGATGTTAGCAAAAATTCTTAATAAGTTTTTTTCTTGGTCATAATTCATAGTTTCTGTTTGAACGGCAACACTATGAGGTATTTCTTGTCTAAATTTTAATAGAATTTGTTCTCTTATTATTTCATTAACTAAAAATTTATCATCTTGTTCATAATCATTTTCATGTAAAATAATTTCACTTTCATAAGATAAATTCTTAAATTCTTTAACTAATTCATCTAGATTAATATTTGATGAAGCTGATATTTTTACAATTGTGGTTGCATCAAAGTTAGTTTTTAATTCTTTTTCTTTTTGCTTAATTTCATTTTCCGTTAATAAGTCAATTTTATTAATAACAAAAACAATATTTTTTGATTTAAATGTTTTTAATTTTTCATAAAGTTCTAGATCTTCTTCATCAATTGGTCTAGAGCCATCAATCATAAATAAATATCCATCTGTCTCTTTAAATGATTGTCTCACTTGAGAATTTAAAAATAAATCTAATTTATTTTTTGGTGTATGATATCCAGGGGTATCAATTATAACAAGTTGGAAGTTATCATCTTGATACAATGTTGTTATGTTATTTCTTGTTGTTTGTGGTTTACTTGATACAATAGATATTTTTCTATTAGTTAATGTGTTAATAAATGTTGATTTTCCAACATTTGGTTTACCTATTACACAAATTGAATATGTTTTCATAATTAACCTTTAACATTTAATGTATCAATAAATTCTATAATATTGGGAATAAATATTAAACAACCTGTTACAATACTTGCAATAGCAATGATTAAAGTAGCAGCAGCTGCGACATCCTTTATTTTTTTTGCCTTGCTATTAAATTTAAAAGAAACAAAATCACAAAGATTTTCTATTGCAGTATTAATTAATTCAACAGAAATAACTAGAGCAATTACAACTGCAAGTATAGCTCATTCTGTTGTGCTTAATTGATTTCTCAAAATAATCGCAATGATTAAAACAAAAAAAGCAACAATGATATGAATCACTAATGACTTTTCTTCTTTTAATGCTATAAAAAAACCTTTAAAAGCATAACTAAATTTTTTTATCAATGCTCCTTTTTTTTGCTTTTCCATGACTATCCTATTTTAATTTTTAATTTGTTTAGTATTTCATCTTGCAATGAAAACATTTTTTCTTCATCTTCTTTTTTAATATGATCATAACCTAATAAATGAAGTAATCCATGAGTTATTAAAAATAAGTATTCTCTTTTAATTGAATGATGATATTCGTTTGCTTGATCTAAAATTTTTTCATAACAAATAAAAATCTCTCCAATTAAATTAGATTTAATTTCTGTATTATCATTGAATGAAAATGATATTACATCTGTGGCTAAATTTTTATTTCTATATTTATTATTTATATCTCTTATTTGTTCTTTATCAACAATAGAAATTTCAAAAAAAAGCTTGTCTTTAATTTTTAAAATTTTTGAAACTTTTTTAACTAACTTTTTAACATCTTTATCAAATAAAGAAAGTTCGTTATAATAATTATTCAAAGTATATTTTATCAAATTTATTCCTATTTTTTGCCTGTTGAACCAAAACCTGATTCCCCTCTTTTAGACTCACTTAGTTCATCTACTATTTCAATTTTTGGTACTATTAATTCTCTAATAACACCTTGAGCAATTTTTTCACCTTTAATAATCTCATAATCTTTATCAGAATGATTATATAACAAGATAACAACTTCACCTCTATAATCATTATCAATCACTCCATTATGTACTGATACATGATTTTTTGTTGCTATACCAGATTTAGGCATAATTTCAAATCAATATCCTCTTGGTATTTCCATGCAAAATCCTGTTTTAACAGTTACGGCTGATTTTGCTTTTAAAGTTAAAGTTTCATTTGCATAAATGTCATAACCAGCATCACCATCAATTGCTGGCATTTTAATACCAACTGCATTTTTATCTATTAATTTTATTTTTAGTAACTTCATATTTAATACCTCAAAATAATTATAAATAAAAACTATAAAATGATATTAATTGTTTTATGTAAAGATA
>CASDUM010000125.1 GCA_949283985.1 uncultured Mycoplasmataceae bacterium
AGAAGAATTAAGAAGTAGAGATCATAGAAAAATAGGTAGTGAATTAGAAATATTTACTTTTGATGATATGACTGGTCCAGGATTACCAATTTTTCTACCAAATGGAGCATACATTAAAGAAAAAATTTCTAATTATTTAAAAAATGTATTCTTTAATCATGGTTTTCAAATGGTTTCAACTCCAATTCTAGGTAGTAAAAAATTATATGTGACTTCTGGTCATTGAGATTTGTATAAAGAAAATAATTTTCCTCCAATTAAGATAGATGGTGAAGAGTATATGCTAAGGCCAATGACATGTCCTCATCATATGCTAGTTTATAAATCATCAAATAGATCATATAAAGATTTACCTTTTAAAATTTTTGAAGATGCTAAATTACATAGATATGAATCTAGTGGTGGTTTAATTGGTCTTGAAAGAGTAAGAGCAATGGAATTGTTTGACACTCATATTTTTGTTACGAGAAATCAAATAAAAGATATCGTTAAGAGTCTTAACAAGATGATAAATGAAGTATATGAAAAATTAGGTGTTAAGATAGATAGAGTTGATTTATCACTTAGATCAAAAGATAAGTCTAAATTTTTTGATGACGATAAAATGTGAGAGGAATCACAATCTATGTTAAGAGAAATTTTAGATGAGATTGGTTATAAATATACAGAATTTGAAGGTGAAGCAGCTTTCTATGGACCAAAAATAGATTTTCAATATAAGACTATACTTGGAAAATATATTACAATCTCAACAATACAATTAGATTTTCTTTTACCAAGAAGATTTGAATTAACATATAAAAATTCTGATGGAGAAATGGAAACACCTGTTCTAATTCATTTTGGTATTATAGGAACATATGAAAGATTCATATCTGCACTTCTAAGTCAAACAAAAGGTAATTCACCTTTCTGATTACAACAAACACAAATTGAAATAATACCTGTTAATAATGATTTACATTTAGAATATTCTAAAGAGATTTATAATGAATTAATAAACTCAGGTTTTAATGTAAAATTAAATGGCTCCAATGATAGAATGTCTAAGAAAATAATGAATTCTCAAAAAGCAAAAATTAGATTCCAAATAATTATAGGAGATTCAGAAAAAGAAAATAATACAATTTCATATAGGAAATATGGAGAAAATAATTCAGAATCTATATCACTTGATAGATTTATTGCAAAATTAAAAGAAGAGAAATAATATGAAAATAGTAAATAGTTCAAATAATGTAAAGAATGTCATCAATAAGAAAAATGTAAATATTTATGTTTGTGGACCTACAGTTTATAATCATGTTCATGTTGGTAATATTAGACCAATAGTTACGTTCGATGTTCTTCATAGATATTTGAAATATAAAAATTTCAATGTTAATTTTGTTCATAATATTACAGATATTGATGATAAAATCTTGTCAAGAGCTAAAGAGGAACAAGTAAATGAATTAGAATTATCTAATTTTTACAATGAACAATATAATATCATATTAAATGAACTAAATATTTTAGAAGTAAAGAAACCAAAAGTTTCTGAAAATATGAACGAAATAATAAATTTTATTATTGAATTATATGATAAAGGATTTGCATACAAGTTGGATGACGGTATTTATTTTGATATATCTAAGATTAGCTCTAGTTACGGAGAAGTATCAAATATGAATATTGGATCATTAGAAGATGGGAAGAGAATTTCAATTAACGATAACAAGTTAAATTCTAACGATTTTGCATTATGAAAAATTAAAGATGAAGGAATAACATGAAATTCTCCTTTTGGAAAAGGAAGACCTGGTTGACACACAGAGTGTGTTGTTTTAATTGATAAATTTTTTAATGACAGTGTTGATATTCATGGCGGAGGTATTGACCTGAGATTTCCTCATCATGAAAATGAAAATGCACAATTCGTGGCACTTAGAAAAAAACCTTTAGCTGAAACATGAATGCATGTTGGACATTTGATGATCGATAATGAAAAAATGTCAAAATCATTAGGTAATTTTTTAATTGCAAAAGATATTATCAATGAGTGAGGTTCTAATGCTGTTAGATGATTTTTTTATCAAGCTAAATATAGTAAGCCATTGAACTACACTAATGATTTTATTAATTTAGCGAAAAATGATATAACAAAAATTATTGGTGAAATGAATAAAGCGAAATCATATTTAATTATTAATGATAAATTTATAGAAGAAAAGAAAATATCAGATGAAATAGATAATTTATTTTCTGATGATTTAAATTTACCAAATATTGTAACTATAGTTCAAACTGAAACAAAAAAAATATCTAATTTAATTAGAACTTCAAATTGAAATGAGTTACTTGATTTGTATAACAATATATATACAACACTTGAGTTACTTGGAATAAAAATTAATGATATTTTTACTCCTAATGTAATAAACTCATTGAAAGAATGAGATCAACTAGTAAAAGAAAAGAACTTTGAAAAAGCAGATGAAATAAGAAATAAATTATTTGCTAAAAAAATTATATAGCAAATATTTTTTTAAACCCATAAATTTTTTATAAACTTTTCTTGAACTTTTTATGAACTTTTTTTAAACTTTTCTTGAACTTTTTCCGGACAAATTTAGGAAAAATTCAGGACTAAAATATGGAGAAAATATGACAAGATTAATAGTGGGGAAAAAAGCAATATTGGAACAGCTTAAAAAAAATAACGTTATAAGTGTACATTCATTAATAATTTTCCCCGAGATTTATAAAAAATGTGAGGAATGCAAAGTTGAATATATCTTGCACAATGATGAATCATTTTTAAAAAAAATAACAGCTAATCATCAAGGTATAATTGCATATACTAAAAATGAGGATTATTTAACTGAAGATTACAATGAATTTATATCAAGGATTGAAAATAAAGAAAAAATAACAATCTTAATTATGGATTCATTAGAAGATTTAGGGAATGTTGGAGCTATTTTTAGAACATGTGATGCATTAGGTGTAGATGGTGTTATATATAAAAAAGATAATCAACACCAAATCAATAGTAATACTATAAAAGCAAGTCAAGGATCAATATATAATCTTAATATTTTAAGAACGACAAATCTTTCACAAATTATTGATAAATTGAAAAAAGATAATTATTGGATAATAAGTTCTTCATTAAATGAAAAGTCAATAAGTTTGGATAAATTTTCTTTTCCTAACAAAGTTTGCTTGATAGTTGGGAATGAATCTAAAGGTGTATCATCTAATTTAATTTCTAAATCAGATGTTGTTATAAAGATTCCAATGATAGGGTCAGTTCAATCTTTAAATGTTTCTGTTGCTACTGGTATATTATTATATTCAATAATGCATTCTCGTTAGGAGGATTCATGGGATATTTTTTTACACATGATAATTTAAAAAATATTTTAAATAGTCAAATAAGTGCTCAAGAAAAAGTAGATTTACTTTGAAATACGATAGGTATTTTCTTACAAAAAAGTTTATTTTCAAAATTTTACAATCAAGCATCACTTATTGGGTTGGAATATGACGATTTTTATACAATTGCATATTTAGGATACAATGATTTAATGAAAAATATTGAAAACATTGATGAAGCTTTGAACAACAAAGGTTTTGTTAATTTTTGTAAGAACAAGTGTATCTGATATTGTTCAGATTACATAAGATCATTTTTTTCAAATAAAAATAGGACATTAAATGCTAATAATATTTGAGCCTATTCAAAAAATAAACCAAGTGATTTTTCATATTCAAATATTTTAGAAATAGAAACCGAAGAATCAATGATTTTTAAGGTTAAAATTAAAATGTTTTTAGAATCACTTAATGAAATTAAAATGTGCCGTAAAGAAAAAGAAAAATATTTCATACCATTTTTAAAAATGCTACTAGAAGGAAAATCAAAAGCAGAAATAGAAAACCAATTAAATATTAATTACGTAAAATACTATAGTTACAG
>CASDUM010000126.1 GCA_949283985.1 uncultured Mycoplasmataceae bacterium
AAAATATATTTTATAATTTAATCATTGGGAGATTAAAATGAAATTATCTATTATATATTACACATCTACTTATACGGAAAGTATGAAGAAATCATTAAAATCATTAACTCTATTAGATGATAAAGATATAGAAATTATTTTTATTGATTCAAAAGCTGATAGAAATGTGAAACAATTATTATCAACATTAAATTTTACAAATGCTAAAATTAAAAAATGTTATACTTTTGAAAATCTTGGACATTCATATGGTTATAATCTTGGATTAGATCAATGTACTTCTAAATATGTAATTTTCACTGGATCAAAAAATATTTTTAGTGAATCATGAAAAAGAAATGTTCTAGATGCAATAGATAAAAGCAAAAATACTGATATGTTTATATTAAGTGAAAATATTTTATCTATTTCAAATAAAAATATAGATGATATTATTTTAAAAGAAATGTCATTAAAGCACTATATTTTTAGAAAAAAAATCTTGATTGATAATGAAATAAAATTTGAAAATTATCATCATTATCACAATTTATTCATATTTAATTGTTTACTTAAGGCTAAAAAAATTGATAGTATAAAATTAGATTGTATGTGTGAAATAAAGTTAGATAAATACACATATAATTTATATGACATTCTTATTTCTTCTGAACTACTTTATAATAAGTTAAATTCACTATCTAATATAGATTCTGGATTTAAAGAAAAAATGTTAGCATCAATTACATCATCAATCCTATATGAATTTTTATATAAGATTTACAATTCAAGTAAAGGTAATTTAGAAGTAATAAATTCTGCAATTAATAATGCTAATAATTGTATAAATAAAATTTATCCTGGATACAAATCAAATTATTTTCTTTTAGAAAATAAAAATAAACGTATTGCGAAATATTTATTATCATTTACTCCAAATGTTAAATATATAAAATCAGAATTTGAAAAATTAAAATAAAATGGAAATTAATAAGAATCAACGTCTTGCCATTGAATCTGGTACAAATCCAATCTTAGTTGTTGCTGGTGCAGGTTCTGGAAAGACTTTTGTTTTAACAAATAGAATTATATATTTAACTGAAAAATGTAATTACAATTCAAATTCAATTCTTGCTTTTACTTTTACAAATAAAGCTGCAAACGAAATAAAACAAAGAATAAATAATTATATTCCCGGAAAAATATTTAATTGAATTGGGACATTTCACTCTGTGTGTCTTAAAATCTTAAGATATGATTCTGATAAAGTGGGAAGAAGCAAAGATTTTTTAATTATTGATGAGGATGAAAAAAATTCATTAGTAAAAGATATTTATTTAGTAAACGGATATAGCAAAGATGTCATTTCAACTAAAAAAATGATTGATTATATATCAAGAATAAAAAATTCAGATATTGAAAATGATAATTTTAGTGATATATATGAGATGTTTAATGGATTAAATTATGATAGTACAAAATCAAAAATGATTGCTGAAACTTATGTACAATATCAAAAAAGATTGAGAGATCATAATCTTTTTGATTTTGATGATTTAATTAGAAATGCTCTTTTATTATTAAAGAATAATATAGATATAAGAGAAAAATGACAAAATCGTTTCAATTACATTCTTGTTGATGAATTTCAAGATACCAATTATCAGCAATTTCAAATTATAAAATTACTTTCAAAAGATAAAAATAACATATTTGTTGTTGGCGATCCTGATCAAATGATTTATTCATGAAGAGGAGCATATAAAGATATATTTGATGACTTTAAACATTACTTTGATAATTATGATCAAATAATATTAGATCAGAATTATAGATCTACAAAAGGAATATTAGAAGTGTCTAATAGACTAATATCAAATAATAAGAATAGAATTGAAAAAAATCTTTTTACGAATAATTCGATTGGCGAAAAAATTGTTTACTATCATGCAAAATCATCAGATGATGAAAGTAAGTGAATAATTGATAAAATTAGAGTTTTAAAAAATTCTGGCTATTCATACAGCGATATGCTTATTTTATATAGAAGTAATTATCTTTCAAGAAACATTGAACAAGCTATGGTTGCTTATTCAATTCCATATATCATTTATGGCGGATTGAAATTTTTTCAAAGAAAAGAAATTAAAGATATATTAGCTTATTTAAAGTTAGCTGTTTTAGATGATGATTTATCATTAGCAAGAATTTACAATACACCTAAAAGAAAAATTGGAGAAACTTCTTTTGCAAAAATAGCTCAATTTGCGACACTTAATAATATTTCTACTTTTGAAGCATTAAAAAGAATTGATGAAATTGATAATATCAATAATTCAATAAAATCTAAATTTATTGAAGTTAGAGAATTAATACAAAAGATTAGAGATTTTAAATATTTATTTTTTACTGATTTAGTTGATTATATTGTTAAAGAAACATCATATTTTGAATATCTAAAAGAATTAGATGAAGAATATCGTATAGATAATATAAAAGAATTCAAAACTGCAATAAAAGAATATCAAACAAAAAATCCAAAAAGTGAATTAATTAATTACATTCAAGAACTATGTTTATATACTGATGCTGAAGTTAATAGAGTAGCAGACGAATATGTGTCATTAATGACCGTTCATAATTCAAAAGGTTTAGAATATAAAGTTGTTTTTCTTGTATCATTTAATGATGGTGATTGTCCTTCTAGTAAATCATTAGAAAAAAATCAATCATTAGAGGAAGAAAGAAGAATTGCTTATGTTGCAATGACGAGAGCGATGAAACTATTATTTATCACTTCATCTGAAGGGATGAGTTTTTCTGGAAAAGAATCGCATGATAAAATTCCTTCAAGATTTATAAATGAGTTTGTAAAATCAGATTATATTCATGCGATTGTTCCGAAAAAGAATACATCAAATTTAACATGAGATAGAGGAATTGATATAAAATTACTAAATAATCAATACCATGAAAATGATGTTGATTTTATGGAAGGAGAAAAAATAATACACACTACCTTTGGTGAAGGAATTATTATAAAAATTAATAATGAAATTATTGAAGTAGCATTTAAAGCTCCTTACGGTGTTAAAAAGATAATGAAAAATCACAAAGAAATTAAAAAATTAATATAATATAAATAGTAATATACAGGAAAATAATATGAACAATAATATAAATGGTTTAGGTGTAGTTGTTTTATCATTAGCACTTGAAAAGATGCTAGATAATTATAAATTAGAATCTTTTGGATATACAGAAGATGGATTTTATATTGATTTTAGTACTGATAGCACATTATCGATAAATGATTTTTTTAAAGTTGAAAAAAATATATCTAAAGTAACAAGCGGAGCTTTCAAAATAGAAAATGATAGCAATGTCATAAAATGTAACAGTCAAGTATTTAACAATTTAAAATTTAATACTTACAACAATACAAATCAATTAAAATACATAGTTTTAAACTCTCTAGGTGGTATTGAATTATATAATTCAAAAAATAATTATAGAATAAACTCTTGTTGTTTTGAAAGTGAAAATGAAAAGAAACAATATTTAATTAGACAAGAAGAATTAAGAAGTAGAGATCATAGAAAAATAGG
>CASDUM010000127.1 GCA_949283985.1 uncultured Mycoplasmataceae bacterium
AAACAAAAAGAAATATTAACTAATTTAAATATTAATGATTCAGATATATCTGAATTATTCAAACAAGTTACTGAATCTTTATCAAAAAATAGCGATTCAAATGATGATAAGAAAGAAACTAATTCAAATGGAAATAATTATTCCAAAAAAAATTAGTTTCTTTTTTTTATTTCTATAAATATTTTAATGTTTGATATTTCATCAGTTTTAATTTCTTTTTTTATTGCATCCATTAATTTTTCTGAAATATCAATAGTTTTTTCTTTTTTATTTTCTCTATCATATATATGGATATGAAAATCATTTTTATCTATTAATTCAAATGATTTTTCTTTTGTAACTGGATCTATTGTTATATCAATTATTCCTTCATTAACAAGAAATTCAAGTGTATTGTAAACACTACTAACATTAACTTCTTCATTAATTGATTTTTGAATGTGATTAATAAAGTCACTTATTGTATGTTTATGTTCATGGAATAAACAATTAATAATCGATTTTCTAATATTTGTTAATCTATATTTTTTAGATTGCAATAATTCTATAATATTTTTCTCTGTCATATTAAAAACCTATTAATAATTAATTTATAGCATAAAAATAAATGATACAGTAATTAAACGTTTTTTCAACATCATACTACAACTAAAAAACAGATAAATTTTCTATTTCATATTTTATTTATATTTTTTATAAATAAGATTATTTTAATATATAATTAATTTATTACAAAAATTATAAATAAAGTTTCTATGAAAGGAAAGAAATGAGTTTATTAAAAAGTAAATATCGTAAAGTAACAAATAAGAGAAATTTTAAATTTGGAATTTTTTCATTAATATCTATATCAACATTAATGATGGGAGTTTCTATTCCAATAATTATTTTAAATAACACTAATAAAAGATTAGATTACTATAATGTTTTTAGCACATATGATAATGCATTAGATAATTTAGCAGCTCTAGGTTATGCTCCAGATTATGACACAACTTCAAGTGGTGGTAGAATTAAATATTCTTCATATCTTGATGGATATGTAAACAATGACATAACTCAATATGTTGATATAAGAATTATCGATGGAGAGTCAGTAGATAGAAGATCTATTGATAAATTAAAAATAGATACAGCAATTCTTAATGAATGAGAAAAAGGCGATGCATATAAATTTGATGGAATATTAAATAATATCGCATATACATCAATGGGTGATTCATCTACAGCAAGATATGATACACCAATGACAACTGGAGGATTTACTTGAAATGAACAAGTTTCAATAAATGCTGGGTTAATGATTTTAGCAAAAGATTTAGATAAAATATATAACTTAGGTAATGAATTAGAAAACAGAACAAACAAAATAATAGAAGCTGACATTAAAAGAACAACGTATATAAATAACCAAAATAAAAATACAATTAGTAATTTAAGTTTTGGGGTACTAAATTCAACTGCAACTGATTCATCTGAAATAAACACAAAATTTAATTTCTTTTCTCCTTATGAATACCCTATGCTTTATTCTAGTGATCCAAACAAAGGAATTGGATTAAATTTTCCTCAACCAAAAAATTCCAGTTTTATAAATGAAACACACGGATACAAAGAAACTGCAAGTCAAATTAAAGGGGATTCTAGTTCTCAATTACTAGATCAATTTGGAGGAAAATTTGATTACTTAGTTTTTTCAGGAAACGATATCGCAATTATGGATAATAAAATAACATTTCAAGATGTTTTAAACTCAGATATAACAATGTTATTAAAAGAACCTTCAAAAGCGAGTGAAAGAATTTTATTTTCAAATAAAGGGCAATGATATCAATCAGCATGAGGAATGATTGGAAAAAGAGTGATATTGGATGAAACCGTTAAATTTTTAAATATAAAAGATATAGAAGAATCTAAAAAGTGAAATGCATGTCCAAGTGATAAATTAGTTAGATTGGAATATAAGATATAAATAAGGTGTAAAAAATGGAAAATAAAAATATTCAAGTTAATAAAAAATTTGGCATGAATTTTTTAAAAAATACAAAAAAATTAAAAATTTGAAGAATTTCCTTCTTAATATTTTTTACATTCATTTTTCTAATTATGCTGTTTATTAGTATAACAAATAACGGATATCGTTTTTTATTTGACGATAAAAGTTCTATTGTTAGTTACACATTATTAAAAACTCTTATTGGTATTTTAGTTGGTTTTGGTTTAACAACAGCTGGTTGTGCTATGCAAGGTGTCACTAGAAATGATATTTCAGGACCAACAACTATGGGGTTTATGCCAGCAGCAACATTAGGTATTATGGTTTATCAAATAATTCAAAAACCTTCAATCCCTTTAATGATATGCTTTGCTTTAGTTTTTTCATTTTTAATTTTAATATTGAATTTTTTTACATTAAAATTACAAAATAATAGTAGAAAAGATTATAAGATGATATTAACAGGAGTTATAATCGGTACATTAATTACAACAATAAGTTCAATATTAACATCATTAATACCCGTTATAAATGAAACTATTATACCATGAATCGGAACAGTCAGCACGAATATATCATGAAATAACTTTATCTATTGTGGTCCACTTATTTTAATTGGTGTTCTCTTGATTACAATAATTTCAAAAAATTTAAATATTATAGAAAATGATCCATCTTTAGCTAAAAGTTTGGGGTTGAATGCAGAAAAGACATTTTGATTTGCGGGTTTAGGAACAGTATTAATAACAGTTAGTTCTGTTATAATGGTTGGTTCTATAACAATGATAGGAATTGTTATTCCTCATCTAGTTAGAATGATTTTTAGAACAAGAAATTATAAATTTATAATTCCTTTTTCTGGTCTCATTTCAAGTTTTATAATGATGTTATCATTATGAATTAATAGTTTATACACTCTTGGTTTAAATTTATTTGCTGTAATTGTTTCACTTCCTTTATTTATATATTTAGTTCTATTTAAGAAGGAGAAATAATAATGAATTCAAAAGTATTTAAAGATGATTATAAAAAAATATCTTTAAAAAAGTGAATAATAATTTCTACTTTATCAGTAATCACAGTTTTATTTTTATTTTTTATTGTTTCTCTATCAAGTAGTGGTTTTAATGAAATAAGTCTTTTGTGAAGAGTAAATAAAAATCTACTTATCATTATTCCAATAACTGGTTTTAGTTTAGGGATTTCATCATATTTGATCCAACAAATGTCAAGTAATAGATTAGCAGATACTTCAATTTTAGGAATAGGAAATATAAATTTAATTGCATTAATGTTATTAATAATAGCTGTTGACTTTAATAGTAACTATGATGTAAATAATTATAAAAATATATATCCTTTTTTATTTATTATTGTTTCTATGTTAACAACAGTTTCAATATATCTATTAAGTTACAATAGTAAAAAAAATATATCAAGAAAATTTATTATTTCTGGGTTAATATTAAATTTTGCTTTTATAGCAATATCATATTCAGTTAATTCATTATTATCTGGTGGTAAGGCTGCTGCTGTTAAAAGTTTTGCTAATGGTTTCTTAGATAATTCAGAACCATTATCAATGTATGTTTCACTTTCATTTTTTGTTATTGCATTAATTTGATTAATGTTTATATTTGAAAAATTTAAAATATGCACATCAAATAATGAAATAGCTAGACAATTAGGTATAAACACAAGTAATGTATATTTACAGATTTTATTAATATCAGGTATGTTAACAGGTGTTAGTTATATTCTAGTTGGTAATGTTACATTTTTAGGTTTGATTGCTGGAAATGTTGCATTTAATATTTATAAAAAAGATTATAAATTTAGTATACCTACTTCCGGTATTGTAGCAACTTTAATACTTACTCTAACATTCTTTTTTAATAAAAATATAATTAATTCGGTTATTAATACAACATCAATTATTCCTATTTTTGGAATCCCATATTTTCTATATTTAATTTTTAAGGAGTAAAATTATTATGTCAAATGTTAATGATACAATAATAGAGTTTAAAAATGTGTGTGTTGGATATACAAAGAAACAAAATATAGTTAGTGATTTTTCAACAGAAATTAAAAAAGGCGATTTTGTTTCTATTATTGGTCCAAATGGATCAGGTAAATCAACAATTCTTAAATCAATCTTTAAATTAGTAGATATCAATAATGGCGAAATTATTTATGAAAATAAAAACATTAGTGAATATAAACAAAAAGAATTAGCTAAAAAAATATCATTTGTTCCACAAATAACTAATTTTCCTTCAGATGTAAGTTTATATGAATTTGTAATGATGGGAAGATTTCCTCATGGAAATGTATTTACATCAAATAAGGAAAAAGATGAAAGAATTGTTTTAGATTCAATAAAGTCAGTTGGTTTAAGTGGTTTTGAAAATGAATATGTTAATAACTTATCTGGTGGACAACAACAAAGATCATTGATTGCATTAGTATTAGCACAAGATACAGATACAATTATATTAGATGAACCAACTAATCATTTAGATATTAGAATGCAATTAGAAATAATGAATATCCTACATGAATTAAATCATGAAACAGGAAAAACAATTATTGTAGTAGTTCATGATATAAATCATGGATTAAAATTTTCTGATAAGGTAATTGTAATGAAGGATGGTTTTAAGATGGTTGAAGGTAAAACAAATGATATAATAACAAAACTTTTAATTGAAAATGTATTTAATG
>CASDUM010000128.1 GCA_949283985.1 uncultured Mycoplasmataceae bacterium
CATAATGTATAGTTTGAAATAATGCATTTATGATATCAACATTAATATTATTAAATTTATCTTTAATTTTATTTAAATAATCTCCATATGAAATAATGCATGTTTTTGTTTTTTTATTTTGAATTAACTTTCATGTACCTATTTTAATTTTTACATCTGATTTATTTTCATAATTAGAAAATCTATTCGTATATCTTATGAAAAATGGATTTTGTTTATTACTTATTGCTAAATCTATTAAATTATTTAATTCGTCAGTATTTGATGGAGTTGCTATTATTGTATTTGGTATTGATTTAATCATACCTATATCGTAAATACCATGATGTGTATCACCATCACTACAAGAAATATCACAACGATCTAATAAGAATATTGCTGGTATTTTTAATCTTGCTATATCATGATGAATTTGATCATATGTTCTTTGTAAAAATGTTGAATATAACATTATTATTGGTTTCTTGTTAGCAAAATAAATTCCACAAGATTTAGAAACTGAATGTTCTTCGTTTATTCCCACATCTTCATAATTATATGGAAAATTTCTTTGTAATTGTTCTGTTCCAACTGAATATGTCATTGCAGAATTAATTATTTTAATGTCATTATTATTTGATAATAAATCAAAAAGCTTTTTAGAAACATTATAAGAAAAAGAACATTCATCAACTTCAGAATTTAATTTAATAGAATGGTAAGCTGGATCATTTATTTTGTTCTCATCTAACCCATATCCTTTATTAGTTTTGACGTGAAGTATAACTGGTCCTTTATTTGAATATCATTTAGCTCTTTGGATAGATTTATCTAATTTCTTAAAGTTATGACCATTTATTGGTCCAATATAATGCATATTTAATGATTGAAATATATTCTTACCAAATAAAAATTTTTCTAGTCTATTAAAAAAATTAAAAATTGAATAACAAACCTTTTTACCAAAATTGCTTTTACCAATAGAATTAATTAATATTTTTTCTAATCCAAAAGAAAAATTAGTATTTTTCATTTTTGAGAATGCTTGATATAATGCACCTGTATTTTTTGAAATCGACATTCCGTTATCATTTAGAACAATAATCATATTTGTCTTGTTATATGATATATTATTTAATGCTTCAAATGATAAACCATTAGAAATTGCTGCATCACCTATAACAGTAACTAAATAACTATTATCATTTTTATTTTCAATATATCCTTGACTGATTGATAAACTATTTGATGAATGGCCTGTTGAGATAAAATCATAATCAGATTCATTATTATCAGGAAACCCTGATAAACCATTTTCATCTCTAATTGAATCAATCAATTCGTTTCTATCTGTTAACATTTTATGAGCGTAACATTGATGCCCAGTATCATAATTTATTTTGTCATATGGTAGATTAAAATTCTTTAGAAGTGATATAGTTAATTCTATAACTCCTAAATTACTCGATAAATGAATTTTTTTCTTCTTAGACATTTCAATTAATTTTTCTCTTATTGAAGAAGCTAATTCTACTAATTCATCGCCATCTATTTTTTTAAGTTGCTCTATATTTTTATAATCTTCTATTTTCATATTTACCTTTGTTTTTGGTAATCCACATATCTATTTAAAGATGGTGAGAACGAACTATATTTTAACTTTAATATTTTTCTAAAATATTTTTCTGTTTCTTCATGTATTTTCAAATAATTTAAAAGAACATGATCATAATCTTGATCATAATCTTTTTTATAAAAATATTTTATTTTATTTAGATTTTTAGATGATTCAATTAATAACTTAATTTTTTCAAATATTTCTTTTACATTTATATTTTTTTCTTTTAAAAAATTCGAATTTAAAATATCGTCAAATGAATTCACATTATCAAAAAAGTTTAAAGTATTTTTAATTGATTTTTTTGATTGATCATCAAATTCAAAACAAGATAAGAATTCAACAAATATCATTTGTTGCTTGCCAATTATATCTTTAGGTTTTTTATTATTTAAAACCACTTTACCTTTTTTGAAAATTAACATGTTATTTTTCCTTTCAAATTTTTTCGAGTTCTGTTTTAATAAATTCCAATACTGTTTTTGTATTTGAATAATCCATTCTTGTTGGTCC
>CASDUM010000129.1 GCA_949283985.1 uncultured Mycoplasmataceae bacterium
GGAGAAATACCATGGCTAGAAAAGACCAATTAACAGGAAAAGGTGCTTTATCTGGAAATAAAAGATCACATGCCATGAATCATTCAAAAAGAAGATGAAATTTAAATCTTCAAACAGTTAAAATGATTGATGCAAACGGAAACATAATTTCAGTTAAGGTATCTGCAAGAACTCTTAAAACTTTAAAAAAACACAATAAAGTTGTAAAGTTTGAAAAAGAATCAGAAAAATAGTTAGTTATTTGCTAACTATTTTTTATTTTTTATGATTTTTTTTCTAAATATAAATTTACAAATTTTTATTAAGTGAACAATGACTATTAATTTTTGTTTTTTATAAAAAAATAATATATAATTATTTTGATATAAATTAAGGAGAAAAATTAAATGGCTCAAGCTAAAATTAAAGTTGCTATTAATGGTTTCGGAAGAATTGGTAGACTTACTTTCAGACAATTATTAAATAGCAAAAAGTTAGAAGTTGTTGCTATAAATGACTTAACAGATGCTAAAACATTAGCGCACTTATTAAAATATGATTCAGCTCAAGGAATTTTAAAAGCTGACGTTAAACATAGCGAAGGATTTATTCAAGTTGGTAAAAAGAAAATCCAAGTATTATCTGAAAAAGATCCTGAACAATTACCTTGAAAAAAATTAGGAGTAGAATTAGTTATTGAATCAACAGGTAGATTTGTTGATAAAGAAGGTGCTAGCAAACATATTAAAGCTGGTGCAAAAAAAGTTATTATATCAGCTCCTGCAAAAGGTGATGTTAAAACAATAGTATTTAATGTTAACCACAAAACATTAGATGCAAACGATAAAGTTATATCAGGTGCATCATGTACTACAAATGCATTAGCTCCAATGGCAAATGTATTATCTAAAAAATTTGGCATTGAATGAGGTTTAATGAACACCATTCATGCTTATACACAAGACCAAAGAATTCAAGATGCCCCACACTCTGATTTAAGAAGAGCAAGAGCAGCAGCATACTCTATTATTCCAACTTCAACAGGTGCTGCTAAAGCAATTGGATTGGTTTTACCTGAATTAGCTGGTAAATTCCACGGTATGGCTACAAGAGTTCCTACAATTACTGGTTCATTAGTAGACTTAACAGTTGTTCTAAAAAAAGACACTACAGTTGCTGAAATTAACAAAGCAATGAAAGCTGCATCTAATGCTTCATTTGAATATCTTGAAGCTCCAATTGTTTCATGTGATGTAATTGGTAATACTCATGGTTCAATCTTTGATCCAGAAATGTCAATTGAATTAAATGTAGATGGTAAAAAAGCATTTAAATTATTCACTTGATATGATAATGAATATTCATATGTTGGTCAATTAGTAAGAACATCTGAATACTTTGCAACTTTAAAAAAATAAAAAAATATTAAGTACAAACTATAAGATTTTATAGTTAAATTAGTACTTAATATTTTTTTGTTTCTTTATAGCACAATTGAATATTGAAATTTATTTTCTCTTGTAAAAAGTATTAATAATACTGCTACTTTGTATTAAATAATTAATACCATTATAATGATTTATGAATAAGAAAAATGTTCTATTATCATTATTAGATGATTGTTTTATAATTGAATTATTAACTTTTACGCTTCCTCAAGTAGTAAATTCTCTTGTGAACATTCTAAAATTAACACCAATACCATTTCAATTAAGTGTATCAACTCCTCATGCATTAGGAGTTCATGATATTTTTGAACCATCAAAAATATCTTTTCCTTTGTTGATAGAATCGCTCTTTCTAGTATACTTAATTGTTAATTCAACATTGTCATTAGGAGAAATATTTGCTCCATTTCATGCCTCTATAATTCCTGAAACAGGAATTTTATTTTTCCCTCAATTTTGAATACTATTTTGTGATATTCCAGTTATTACAAATGTTATTTCATTAAAATTATTATTTGTCATTTTAATTGAAACATTAGTAAATCCCAAATCATTAAACAAAATGTCTGATAATATTTTATTTACTAAAGCAAATGATCTAACAACACCATATTTATTTAATACATTGATAGCATCTTGTATTTTTACTGTCCCAGTTATACCTTGAGGCTTATTTATATCATTAATCATTAAATCAGTATCATTAGGCATGCTACTTGTTGATCAAGGTTTTTGTTTAAAATCATTAAATGTTATTGTTTTATCAATATAACCTTTATTGTTATTAGAATTATTTAATGTTAAATTAAATGTAATGCTTCTAGCACTTTCATCATATAATTTTCAATTAACAGTTAAATTATTTTTTCAATTATAATCATCTGGTAATTTACCATAACTAAATATTTTATTTTTGTTGTCTAAAACTCTTTGGATTATTCATTCATCTGTGATAGATGAATCACTTGATAAGATATTTGGATCTCCAAATGGATATTGATTAGTTGTAGAGTCAAATTTTATATCATAAGATACTCCTTTTTTAAATCCAATGAATGTTATTCTATCGCTTCAGATAGTGTTATTAATTGGATTATCAGTTGAGCTATTTGATAAAGTAATATAAAATGTACATTTACCTTCACCATCAAAGCACGTAAAGGTTTCTATTCTAACATTATTATTTCAATTAAAATTATCAGGAACATTTGGAGGTATTTTAAAAAATCTTTCTTTATTTTCAATAATTTTTGTTTTTACATATATATACGAATTTGATGCAAGTGAGTTTGAATCTCCATATTCAAATTCAATTGTTGATAAGTTGTCTTGAAATTCAATTGTGTATGTTCCAGATGGATTATTATTTGGATCTTTAAAACCTGTAAATTTTATTACCTTATTAATAGTAGTACCACTATTATTTGCATTGTTAAGTTTTAAAGTAAAAGTTATTCATCTATCATTATCACTTGCTTGCAAGTTTTCAATAATAACGTTACTATTTCAATCAAAATTTATAGGAATAGTTGGAGGAATTTTAAAAAAATCATTTTTGTTATCGATAACTCTATTTTTAACTCAATCTACATTAACCGACTGGTCGCTAGCTATTTTATTATAAATACCATATCCAAATTCACTTTCTTGTTTGAAATCAATATTATAACTAGCATTAACAAAATTCAAAACAATATTATTTTTAGAAGCTAAAAAATTATTATTTTGATCATAAACTTCTACGTTTAATTCATAGTTACCAGGAATATTTGAATTAAATGACACAGTTTTAGTATTATCATTTGTTAAAACTAAATTTTTATCATTAGTTGTTCATTGATATATATAATTTTGATTATTAGGAACAACATTAACAGTTAATTTATTTGATGTATATGTTTCATAACTAGCCATTGGATTTACATTTAGCACATAATCTTTAACTTTAATTGTTAAGGAATTTGATGCTATATTTTCGCTTTTTTGAGAATCACCAAATACATTTACATTTATTGTATAGTTTCCGGTTGATGTTGGTTTTATGACAATAGAATCACCATTTTTAGTAATATTAATATCTTGTCTATTACAAGTAAATTCATAATAAGCAAATTCTATTAGATTTGAAGGTGTTAATGTTGTAGATATAGTGTATGAATTATTAATATGATAATCATTTGTAGGTTGATTAAATTCAATTGTAAATTTAGGTTTTTCTATAAAATTTAGATTAATTTCTTTTGAAGTAATTTCTTTACTATCTTTAAGCACTTGAATTTTTAAATTATAAACACCTCTTTTTGTTGTAGTGAATAAAACATTTTTTGATTTTTTATTTTCAAATTTTAAATTTGAATCATTACATGACCAAATATATTCAAAGTTATTTTCGCTAGGTTCTACTTCTGCAATTAATTCATATTTTTGATTTACATAATAATTATTTTTCTCTCCACTGATTTTAATATTATATTTATCTTGATTCTCATCCCCAATGTTTTGTTGATTATTTTCTGGATTATTGTTTTTATTAAACACAACCAAAAATAATGTAGTAACTGTAGCCCCTACTACAACAGATATTGATAAAATAGAAATTAAAATAATTTTAACTATTTTTTTCATATATCTATATTTTAAATTATATATTTGCGTTTTACTTAAATAATTTAGTTTATAAATAAACTGTAAAACACTTATATATAGAACAAAAGTAGTATATTTTATTGAATACTATTAGCAATATTTTATATAATTAATATATTAAAAATATAATAAGGAAATAATATGATTTTACTAGCAGATACTTTGGCGCTTGCATTAGGCCTAGGATTGGGATTAGGTATCCCTTTATCCTTAATAGCAGGAGCAATCTTAGGTTATTATCTTGCAACAAAATATTTTAAAAAACAAATTAAAAATAATCCCCCAATAACTGAAAAGCAAATAAAAATGATGTATCAACAAATGGGAAGAAAACCAACTGAAAAACAAGTTAAACAAATAATGAATTCTATCAAAAAAACAAGTTAGAATGGCTAAATTTATTAAATCATCAACTGACGAAACAAATTGAATTCATGACACAAAAAAAGAAATTTGTTTTGTTGGAAGATCTAATGTTGGCAAATCCACATTAATAAATACATTAGCAAATGAAAAAATAGCTAAAACTTCAAACACACCAGGAAGAACTCAACTGGTTAATTTTTTTGATTTTGGAAAATTTAGAATAATTGATTTACCTGGTTATGGTTTTGCTAAAGTTAATAAAAATCTAAAAAAATATTTAGATAATAGAATTTGAGAATATTTAGAAAAACGTGAAAATCTATGCGCAGTGTTTCAGATATGCGACTCATCTGTCATTACAGAAAAAGATGTTGAAATGGCACTTTTTTTATCAAATAATTATCACAATCATTTTATTATTTTAAATAAGATAGACAAGCAAAATAAATCATTTTTTGATAATAATTGAAGAAAAATTTCTGAATATTTAAATGTTGAAAAGGAAAAATTAATTCCAATTAGTTCAAAAAATAAAATAAATATTAATTATCTAAAGCAATTAATAGAAAACACAATAAAGGAATCATAATATGTTAGATAAAAAATTTGATCCTAAAAAATTTGAAAAAGATATATTTTCTTTTTGAGAAGAAAATAACTTTTTTTACGACCAAAGCAAGAATAAAAAGAAATACACTATAGTATTACCCCCTCCAAATGTAACAGGACATTTACATATAGGACATGCATGAAATATATCAATTCAAGATGCATTAATAAGATATAAAAAAATAAAAGGTTTTGATTCAAGATGAATATCAGGAATGGATCATGCTGGAATTGCTACTCAAACAAAATATGAATCTTTTTTAAGAGAACAAGGAGTAGATAAAAATAAATTTTCAAGAGAAGAACTAAATAAAAATATCTATGAATGATCTAGAGAAAATGCTTCAAAAATTAGAAGTCAATGAAAAAAAATGGGTTTAATGCTTGATTATAAAAATGAACATTTTACTCTCGATGATAACATTAATGACATAGTAAATGATTTATTTATAAATATGTATAACGATGGTTTAATATATAGAAATTATACTTTAGTAAATTGAGATATTAAATTACAAACTGCGGTTTCGAACATAGAAGTTATTAAAAAAGAAGTTGAAACGAAACTTTACTATATTAATTATGATATTGAAAATTCTAACGATAAATTATTAGTTGCAACTACAAGACCAGAAACAATGTTTGCTGACACTTGTTTAGTTGTAAATCCGAATGATAAAAGATTTAAAAAATATATTGGTTTAAATGCAATTAATCCAGCCAATAACAAACCGTTACCTATTATTTCTGATTCATATATCGATATGGAATATGGAACTGGTGTTATGAAATGTACACCAGCACATGATTTCAATGACTATAAAATAGGAAAAAAATATAAACAAGAATTTGAAACATGTATGAATTTAGATGGGACGATGAATTCATTAGCTATTGATTTTTCGGGGTTAGATAGATTAGAATGTCGTAAAAAACTAATTGAAAAATTGGAAGCAAATAAAAAAATTGAAAAAATAGAAGTACAAACAAGCACTATTGGTTTTTCAGAAAGAACAGGTGAAATAATTGAACCTTTACTTTCTTTACAATGATTTGTTAAAATGAAGCCTTTAGCTGATATGGCAATAAAAAATCAAGAAACAAAGAACGCTATAAATTTTTATTCAAAAAGATTTGAAAAAGATTTATTAAAATGACTATCTAATATTGAAGATTGATGTATTTCAAGACAATTAACATGAGGGCATAGAATCCCTGTTTGATATGATGAAAATTCGCACATTATAGCAAGTGCTGAAAAACCAAAAGAAGCTGGAAATTGAAAACAAGATGAAGATGTTTTTGATACTTGATTTTCATCAGGTACATGACCATTTTCAACATCAGGATTTACTTTTAAAAATAATAATATAGATAATATTCCCACAGACGCTCTTGTTACAGCATATGACATTATCTTTTTTTGAGTGGCAAGAATGATAATGCTATCATTATACTCTACAAAAAAAATACCCTTCAAAGATGTTATAATTCACGGACTTATTAGAGATGAACATAATAGAAAAATGTCAAAATCACTAGGAAATGGTGTTGATCCAATGGAAATTATAGATGAATATGGATGTGACTCACTAAGGCTATTTTTACTTTCATCATCTACACCTGGTGAAGATTTAATTTTTTCTAAACAAAAGATTCAAGAGTCAATGTTCTTTTTAAATAAATTATGAAACATTTCAATTTTTATTTCTGGTAAAATTGCTGATGAAAATTTGGACGAAAATAAAAGCATTGATAATTGATTAATTAATAAATATTATTTAATGAAAAATGAATATGAAGCTAATTTTGAAAAATATAATTTTAATGTTGCAATAAAATCGTTAATAAAATTTGTTAGAGATGATTTCTCATCTACATATATTGAATTGAATAAAAATAGAAAAGATAATAAGTATATTTATATCTGTAGATCAATTTTAAAAAATATTTTATTATTACTTCATCCAATTTCTCCTTTCACAACAGAAATAATTTATAAGAAAATTTTTAATGAAGAAAAGTCAATTATATTAGAAGAATTTACAGATTTTGAATATATTAAAGATTCAATTAAAGTAGAAACTTCATTAGAGATTCTAGATTATATTAGACAATTTAAATTTGATAATTCAATAAAAAGAATTGATCCAATTACCATCTCTTTATCTTTTAATAAGAGTATTGATAATGAATTATTAGATATACTGAAAGATATTTTACTATATGAAAATACAACAATTGAGAATGTTAACATTAATGAAATCAAA
>CASDUM010000130.1 GCA_949283985.1 uncultured Mycoplasmataceae bacterium
CAATTTTGCAAGTGTAAAAATTGAAATGCTTAAAAAAGACTTTAGAAACAAAGAAAAAAGACAAGAAAAAATTAATGCTAAAAAAGAAGCTGATCCATATTTAAATTGTTTCAATAAATATGAAGAAGCAGTTAAATCAACATTTAAATCACAAAAATTAAATGATAAAGAAATTAAATTGTTATCAATTATTTACTTTAATGGAATGATGTCATCTTCTGAATTAAATGATTTATACAATGTAAGTGATTTTGAAAAAGAAGCTAAATCATTAATTTCTAAAAAATTAATAGAAGAAGTTAAATTTGGAAACCAACCAACATTATATAAATTATCTGAAAGTTCTATTTCTAGTCTTTCATCTTCTACAGAAACACTAGCAACTCAATTTAGTAAAATTGAAAATGAAAAAAATAATTTAATTAATGTTTTAAATAAATTAGATGATTCATTAAACAAAAAATTAGAAAAAAATAGTATTAAATTAGAAGAAGCTAAAGCAATTGTTATTGATGAAGAAAAAGAAAAAGCTATTGAAGCTAAAGCTGATGCAAAAATTAGTGATATTAACTCATTAAAACAATCAAAATTAGATGTTGCTGCTACAAAAGATCAATGAGCATTATATAAAACTGATTATTCTATTGCAGAAAAATTAGCTAGATTAGAAGCTCAAAAACATATGTTAGAAGAAGCTAAAAAAGAAAAAATAGAAACTATTCAAAAGAAAATGTTTGCCGCTCAATATGTTTCAAATTACAACAAGTTCAAACAAGTTGAAGGACACAACTTATTAGTTGATTACTTTAATGATGTTTGAGGAACATATGATGATTTAATTGATAAAAGAGTTTCTGATGATTTCGAAAGAAAAACAAATGCTTTAAAATCATCTATTGAAAAGAAACAAGCTAAATTAGCAAAATTAATTTCTAATGAAGAAAAAATTAAAAAACAAATATCAAAATAAGAATTTATATATATAAGTTAAGTTAAAAAACATTAAAATAAGAGAAAAATAAACTTATTTTAATGTTTTTTATATGTTATATTTTAAGTAGATTAATTATATTTATTATGGAAAATCGAAATTATACTTTAAATTACAATCTAGATGAAATCAAAATAAAAATTAAAAAAGAACATAATAAATGAATGTGAATTATATTGTTTTGTTGTTTTTTAATTCAAATGGTTCCATATTGTATTGCAATAAATTTAAACAATGTTTTTATTGGGTCAGATTGAAACCAATGAGTTGATGGAAAAAATATATTCATTGGTTTAGGATTTACCTTTGGTTCATTGCTTTCAGCAATCATTAGTCCTTACATTGCAAAATTGTTTGGAAAAAATATTAATCCAAGATTTATATATTCCTTTGGATTAATAATTGCAATGATTGGTTTTATGTTACCAGGGTTAATTTCTGTAATTTATAAAACAACAAATATAAATGTTTTAGAAATTGGTTCTGTAGTTCCAACTTTATGATTAGCAATTGGGTTGTCTCAAGTTGGATCAATGATATTTTCAGGATTAGGTGTTAATAATTTAATTTCCAAATGATGACCTTCTGAAAAAAGAGGCTTCGCCTTAGGTGTTGCATTTGCTGGGTCATCAATAGGTGTAATATGAATAAAACAAATTTTAGGTGTTCTTGCTAAAATTTTTGGAAATATAGCTCCTAACCCTGAAAAGGGAGTGGAATATAATTTCTGTGGGAATCAATTTGCTACATATTTTATAATTGGACTATTTGGTTTAGTTATTGGATTATTAGTAATAATTATTGCATGTAAGAGACCAATACCTTCAATTGAAGTAACAGACTTATCAAATATTAAAAAACAATTACCATCTGATAAAGTAGAAATAAATAATGTATCACCAATTGAAGTTAAAAAATATATTCCTTATTGAATATTAGGATTTGGTTATTTACTTATTCAAATTGGATCCGTTCATGCATCGTTAAATGGTTTATTTATAGCGAATACAACATGTGTTGCAAATCATAATATTGATTATAACGAGGTTGTTAATACCGGTGGTTCTATATTTGGAATTGCAGCAATTATTGGAAGTTTGTTTGCTAGTTTTGTAAATGATAGAACTAAACCACACAACATGATTTTATTAGCTGGGTTAATTCAAGTAGTTGCTATTTTTTGTTTAATGTATAGTGTAAAAACTTCTGAATTATCATATGTTTATTTTGGGGTTGCAGGATTTAGTTCATTTCTATTCACAATAATGCCAGCGTATATTAGTGGTAGACTATATGGAGCGAAATATTCAAATTCGCATATGGCCATTTTATCAATTTTTCTTGCAATAGGATTTGCAATTATTAATTCAATTTCTGGATTAATAACTGGAGAAGCAGGGTTTAATAATAATGTAATAAAAAATCCGCATGATATGTTTGGAATAATTGTATCAGGTAATTTTTTAGTATTGGGAATTGTCCTACTAGTTTGCATGTCAGTTGGTACTATTATTGTTTGTATTTCATGTATATTGATTAGACAAAAAGGTATTCAAGGTTTATTAGAATATACACCAAGTAAATATTCAAAAATAATGAATTTAAAATATGGTTTAATTGTAAAATTATATTCACTAATGATCTATTATAAGAAAAACGATTTCAGAAAATCAGAAAAATGAATTAGTAAAATCTCAAAACTAGAAAATAATAATATATATTTAAATGTTTATGAAAAATATTATGATATTTTTACTAAACTATATTCACAAGATAAAAAATTAAATAATCAAAGAATTGAACTATTATCAAGAATATATTTTTACAACATAGTTTTATATAAAAGATTATTAAAAATTTATAGTCAAAAAGGAATTGATATTCAAAAGGATTTAGATTTCCTACTTGACAATAAATATATTTGTAGAAGAGAAATTGTTGATAATTGCTATTACTATTATGTTTCAAAAGAAGTATATATTAGTGTTAGAAATGAAACTGAAGAACTTAATAGAAAATATGAAAAAATTAATTTCGAAAACGAAAGAATAAAAAAAGTTTTAGAAAAATTAAGAAACACTCATCATTCAAAAGTAGAATCTTATGTAAATAAAATAGAGGAAATTAAATTTTCTACAGAGGATAAGAAAGAAATAAAAAGAATATGTGATAAATCTGATAAGTTGATTGAAAAATACACTAAAATAAGAGATCAAAAATTAACAAATAAATCATTATCGGAATGAAAGAAGTTTAATATAGATTCATACTATACTAAAAAAATAAATGAATTTATTCTTTTAAAAGAAAAGATGTCACATGAAAAAGAACAAAAAATAAAATCATTAACATTAAAAAAAAGAGCAGTAAAAAGAAATTTATTAGTTTTAAAAAGACAAAAAATTGATGGCCATTACTTATTAATGGAATATATTAATGATAAATATAAATCAATCAATAATTTCATTGATTCAAAAGTTTTAGAACTTATTAATCAAAAAGAAAATGATTTATTAATGAAAAAGTCACTAAAAGAGACAACACTTAATAAAATCAGGTATAAATTTTCATCGATC
>CASDUM010000131.1 GCA_949283985.1 uncultured Mycoplasmataceae bacterium
ATCAATTGGCTAGCATTAATCATAAAACAATTAGAAATTACAAAATTGGCGATGGTAACACATCTAAAAAAATACTAGACACATTAAAAAAGGATTTTGAAAAATGATAGCATATTTAATATCAGCATATACTGATAAAGAAAAAATATTAAGGCTTATAAAATTTTTAAATTCTAAAAATTCAATATTTTTAATTCATTACAATAAAATGAATATGAAAAAATATGAAGAAATAAAAATATTGGCAGATAATTTACAAAAAAACAATATATATATATATATTATTGAACCTATTAATGTTTTTTGAAGTGAATTTTCACACGTTCAACAAAAAATGAATGCAATAAAATATTTATATGATAATAATATTCATTTTGACTATTTTATTTCATTAACTGAAAATGATTGCCCTATAAAATCAAGAAAATTTATAGAAAAATTTATAAGTAAAAATAAAAACTATTCTTTTTTTTATGACTATCATTTTAATAATACAAAAATGTATTATGAACTTGAAAAAGGATTTCCTAAAAATTTTATAGACATAAAAAGAAGATTGAGATTAATTAATAATGAAATCCCTTTTGATAAACATATAGTAACAAAAAAATGAATATATAAAATTCATCCTAGAAATATAAAAACTAAAAAAGAAAAATTTTTTAAAAATTTTTTGCTTATGAAAAACTCAATATGAATTATTTTATATGTATTTTTTCCTAATAGAAAATGATTCTTAAAAGCGCAAAGTTTTTATTTTAAGAAAAATGTAGATTTCAAGGATTTGAAAATACACACAGAATGACAATATTCAATAACATCTTTTTTCTCAAAAAAATTCACAGATTTTTTATATGTTAATTATGAAAAATATTGTCTTTTTTTTAAAGAAATATATGCACCAGATGAATCTATTTGAATAACTATCGCAATAAATAATATTGATAAGGTTGGAGATATTATCACTAATTGAAAGCCTTTAATATTATCAACATTAGGTAAAACTAACTCAATCGATGATAATGAATTAAAGTTATCTTGAAATGTAGATGATATTTCTACAATTGAAAAATACAAAGTTTCAAATGAATTATTTTGTAGGAGAGTATCAACGGATGCTGATTTTTTTAATATTATAAAAAACATTGGAAAGTAAAATGATAAAAATATCTATTATAATGCCTGTTCATAATACAGAAAAACATTTGTTTGAAAAGGCAATTGATTCTGTTTTAAAATTAGAACATTTTAAAAAAAAAAGAGTTGAGCTAATTATTATAGATGATTATTCAACAAATTTTATTGAATTAAAAAAGATAATACCTAAATATGAAAACATCATTTTTATAAGAAATAAAAAAAATTTAGGAGCTTCCTTAAGTAGACAGAGAGGTATTGATTTAGCAAGAGGAGAATATATTAGTTTCCTTGATTCCGATGACTACTTGAAGAGTGATTATAATAAAATTTTCACTTTATTAGGAGCAAATGATTTGTATATCAAAAAAAATAAATATTATTCATATTGAATTACAAACAGTATTTTTGTGAAAAGAAATTTCATTGTTAATAATAATATAAAATATAATAACAAAAGTAATATTTATAATAATTTTTATGAGGATTTACACTTTCTTACAAAATGTATATTATTAGCAAAAAAAATTGAATATTTTAATATAGATCACTATTTTTATAATAAAGAACTTTGTAAAAATACTAAGAGCATCTCATCTAGAATAGAAAAATTATATGCTAGGTATTTTCAAGTAATTTCTGCTTTTAGAGAAGCGGGGCTGAAAAATAATAAAAATTTAAAAATATTAGCATCAGTTTTTAAATATAATAAAATGCTAACTTTTTCTTCGATTAACAAATGCCTTAAAAAATTTAATGATGGAGTATCTTTTATAAATGATATAAAAAAATACAAAATACCAAAACTCTATTATCGCCCATGAAATATAATATATTATATTAAGTCAAATATCATAAGGAAAATTTATGGATAAAAAAATATATTGTTTTTTTTATTATTACCCCCCTCTAAATTCATCTGAGGGAATATCAGCATATAAAATATTTAATTTTATTGATCTAAACGTTAAAATATTCTCTCAAAAAGATAATAATAATTGATGTTATTCAAGTGATGATTTGAAACTTAAAAATAATGTTATATATTATGGTTCACATAATTGATTTGATGATGTATTTAATGCAACAAAAGATGATGAAATAGATATTACAATAACAAGAAGCATGCCAATTGAATCACATAAAATTGGATTAAAACTAAAAAAAATAAATAAAAATATGAAATGAATAGTCTTTATATCCGACCCTTTCCCTTTTAATTCTCCAATATATAAATATGAATTTTGGGATGAATTAAAAAAAAGTTTATGTTGCCATAAATATTTTTCATACGCAAAAAAATTATTATGATACATTATTGAAATTAAGATAAAAAATAGATTATTTTGGAATAGTATTAAGAAAAAATCCGATTTAATTGTGTGTAATAATATATATCAAAAAGAAATTATAAATTCTAATAAATGTGTTGTTATTCCTCATTCGTATATTGAGCAAAAAAAATCAAAAAATAAGAAAAAGAATAAAATTATTTTTTCTTATATTGGAAATATAACAAGATGTAGAAATTTAGACAATTACTTATTAGTTATAAATAAACTAAATGAAGACCCCATTATATCAAAAAAAATTCAATTCAATTTTGTTGGTGTAAACGACAAAGAGTTATCCATTCTAAGAAAAAATGAGAATATAAAAATAATTAATTCAGTAGGTTTTGATGAATCTATAAAAATTATGAATGAATCATCTTTTTTGATTAATGTTGATGCCAATGTAAAAAAATATACCAAAAAATATATATATTTACCTTGTAAATTATTTGATTATATTTCCAGCTCTAACCCAATTATAAACATCACTGATTTTGAATTTAGTCCTACCATTGATTTAGTTAATGAATATGGTGGATTTAACGTTAAAAATGACAAGGATGATATTTATAACTGTATTATTGAAGCAATAAATAATGATGGAAATTTTAGAACAAGTAAAGATATAAATAAATATAATAGTAAATATATTTCTGAACAAATAAAGGCAATAATTAATAATATATGGAAGAGTTAAAATATGATAAAAATAATAAGTTATCTTAGAAAAATTCAAATATCAAATTTCAAAAAAGGAAAAACGTTATGTTTATTAATTAGGATAAATAATTGTAAATATGTAGACAATATCTATTTTACAATAGTGAGAAATATGGACATAATTAATAATGTTATTATTTATCACAATTCATTAGATGAGGGGGGGGAGGAAAAACTTTATTTAATGTTTAAAGATTTCAAAAACATAAAAATAATAAAGAAAGAAATTGACAAAAAAAATTATTACAATTCATTAATAAATTATAGCAATTCTTTATTAGATAGTAGTGATTGCGACTGATCTTTTATTTATGATTCAGATGTTTACTTTCCTAATAAAATTTTTAGAAACATTATAAAAAAAGTTCGAAAATCAAATCTAAATAATGTGTTTTATTTTAGTTTAATGAATTTGTATAAAAATAAAATTGATAATAATAAAAACAAACAACTAATAGGATTTAGTGATTTTAACACTAAAGATAATTCGCCACCTTTTGTTGGGTGCGGAGATCATCTAATCTTTCCTTCCTGATTGAAAGCGAAATATGACGATCACTATAATTTAACTTTTAATTCTAAAAATATTTATTTTTCAAGATATTTAGGCTTAGTAGGATTACATAGTTCTACATTAGATGGTAAAATTAAATTAGAAGAACCATTAAAAAACATAGATTTAAAAAAAATAAAAGAAAACACGTTATCAAATAATAACATATCATTATATTCTAAAAAATTTTATTTGAAAATAATAAAAAAAACAAATAAAAAA
>CASDUM010000132.1 GCA_949283985.1 uncultured Mycoplasmataceae bacterium
CAAATTTACAGAATTCTCTAGCTCTGTTTTAAGAAGAGACTATACAAAGATCACTAAAAACTTTGATGCACCTAATCTTCTAGATGTTCAAAGACAATCTTTTGATAGATTTATTAAAGAGGACATAAGAGAACTTATTAGTTCATATTTTCCAATTGAATCTATTGGAAAAAAATATAAACTAGTTTTCAACGATATATATTTTGATGAACCAAAAAGAGATCCAGCAAAATGTAGAGAAGAAGGAAAGACATATGGTAAATCACTATATGTAGATTTTTCTTTAATTAATAATCACACTGGTGAAGTAAAAGATTTTAAATCATCAAAAAAGAAAAATAATGTTAAGGGTATTTTCTTTTGTGATGTTCCAATTATGACTCACAAGGGTACATTCATTGTTAACGGAATTGAGAAAATAGTTATTTCTCAAATTTTACGTTCACCTGGACCATACATGTTTTCAAAAACTCAAATTAAATTGAGTAATTCAAGAAAGAGATCAATTGAAGGAAATATTTGTGAAATGTTACCTTCAAAAGGTCTACTATTCAATGTGTATGTACCAAAAGGTAAAGATTACATTATGATAATCTTTAGAAATGTTACTGGTGATTCTACAACAACAATGCCTATAACTTCATTCTTACAAGCATTAGGTATGTCTAAAGAAGAAATTCTAGAAACATTTGATAACAATGAATATATATTAAACTCTTTTAAAAAAGATTCTGCACACACTTTTAAAAGTATATGAGAATCATCTGAAATAACTTCAATTGCAAAATCAATTAACATTAATGAAGAACAAGATGATAAGAAATTAAGAAATATTGATTCTAAGTTAAGAAGTATTATTTTTGAAATTTTAGTTTACGATAACAAAATTAAAAATGCAGATGATAAAGAAAAAGAAAAATTATTACTTGAAAGAAAAGAGTTAGAAAGTAAACTTGTTACTGAAAAAACTGCTAAAGATATTATTGAACAATTATCAATCTCTACAAGAGCTCATGATACAAAAATGAGAGTATCAAATGATAAAACTGTTTGTTACCAATCTATAATTCATAGACAATTTTTTAGTATTAAAACTTATGACTTGTCATTAGCAGGTAGATACAAAATGAATAGAAAGCTAAGACTTTCTGAAAGATTGTATCACCAAATTCTTGCTGAAGATTTAAAAACAATTGATGGGAAAATTTTATTTAAAAAAGGAACTATAATCCAAAAGAATGAATTAGATAAAATTAAAGAGTTAACAAAAGAAGGTAAATTAGGTGTTGTCAAAGAAGTTTCAGTTGCTAATAAAATTAATATTAAAGAATATGAATATGAATCTAAAATTGAAAAAATATCTATTTATAAAGATAGTGAACAACAAACTGATTCAATTCCAATAATTGGTATTGACAATGAAATCAATAATTTATCACTTACATTATCTGATTTAATTTCAATTGTTTCTTATGTTATTAATTTACAATATGAAATTGGAACTTTCGATGATATTGACCATTTAGGAAATAAGAGAATTAAATTAATTCATGAGTTATTAAAACAAAAAATTAATGTTGGTTTAGCTAGATTAGAAAAATTCATTAATGAAAAATTAGCTAACGCAGATGGTGCTAATAATTCTGAAGAAGAAAAAGCAAAAGAAGTAACAATTAAATCAATAATTAACGCAAAACCAGTTCAAATTGCAATTAAAGATTTCTTCAACTCTCACCAATTAATTCAATTTATTGACCAACAAAACCCTTTATCAGAATTAACAAATAAAAGAAGAATTTCTGCGATGGGTCCAGGCGGTATTTCAAGAGAAGACCCTAACTTAGACATAAGAGACGTTCATTATTCCCAATATGGAAAAATATGTCCAATTGAAACTCCTGAAGGTATGAACATTGGGTTAATCATGTCTTTAGCAACTTTAGCTAAAATTGATGAAAAAGGTTTTTTAATTTCTCCATATTGAAAAGTTAAAGATGGAGTTATTACAGATGAAATTGAATGATTAACAGCATTAAGAGAAGATGAATATGTAATTGCATGTTCTACAAAAGATGTTGAAAACAATAGATTCACTGAAAAGAAAGTATTATGTAGATTTAGATCAGCTATTGATTTTATGGATGCAAAACAAATTGACTATGTTGACGTTTCTCCAAAACAAGTTGTTTCAATAGCTGCTTCATGTATTCCTTTCCTTGAAAATAATGATGCTAACCGTGCATTAATGGGCGCAAACATGCAAAGACAAGCAACCCCATTAATTAGACCTTTCTCACCAATTGTTGCAACAGGGAATGAGTTTAAAATTGCTCATGACTCTGGTATGGCAATTGTTTATGAAGAAAAATCACCAGGTATTGTTAAATATGTTGATGGAAACACAATTGAAATCGAAAATAAAGATGGTGTAAAAAAATATAGCTTAAATAAATACATTAAATCAAATCAAAATACATGTAATAATCAAACTCCAATTGTTGAAGTTGGACAAAAAGTTAAGTACAATGAAACAATTGCTGATGGACCAGCAATGCAAAATGGTGAATTATCATTAGGTCAAAATATGCTTGTTGGATTCACTACATGAAGCGGATACAACTATGAAGATGCTATTATTTTATCTAAGAGATTAGTAACTGATGATATTTATACTTCAATTCACATTTCTGAGTATACAGTTGAATGTGTAAGAACTAAGAATGGCGATGAAGAAATTACAAGAGATTTACCAAATGTATCAACAAATGCAAAAAGATTCCTTGATGAAGATGGTGTAATTATTGTTGGTGCTGAAGTTAAAGAAGGTGATGTTCTAGTAGGTAAAATTTCACCAAAAGGAAGTGTTGAATTTACTTCTGAAGAAAAATTATTACAAGCAATTTTTGGTGAAAAAACTAAAAATGTTAAGGAAACTTCTCTTAAAGTTCCTCATGGTGGTGAAGGTACAATTGCTGCTGTTAAAAGATTTAAGGTTCAAGATGGATATGAATTAGATGATGATGTAATTGAACAAGTAAAAGTTTATATTGCACAAAAGAGAAAAATCCAAATTGGTGATAAAATGGCAGGACGTCACGGAAATAAGGGTATTATTTCTAAAATTGTTCCAATTGAAGATATGCCACATTTAGAAGATGGGACACCACTAGATATTATGTTAAATCCATTAGGGGTTCCTTCTCGTATGAACATTGGACAAATCCTAGAAATTCATTTAGGTTTTGCAATGAGACATATTACTCTTCACAAAGTGTTAGAATTAGTGATTGACAAAGAACATCCAGCTAAATTTAAACAATGATTTGGAATTAATGAAACATCTGCAACTGCATTGAAAAAAGCGGTTGATAAAATTCTAAAAGAAAAGAAAATTACAAATCTTGCTGATGCTAAACATAACTTTACTGATCTAGATTTTTCAATTGCATTAAGTAATGCAGGTCTAACAAGAGATCAAATTTATGCAAAAGTTTCTACTCCTGTATTTGAAGGTGTTGAAAAACAAGAGTTAATTGACATTATGACTGAAGCAGGAATTAGTCCTATTAGTTCTAAAGAAGGACAGGGAAAAGATGGTAAATTCAAACTTATCGATGGTAGAACTGGCGAATATCTTGATGGTAATATTTCAATTGGTATTATGTATATGTTAAAACTTGACCACATGGTTGATGATAAAATTCATGCAAGATCAGTTGGTTCATATTCTAAAATTACGCAACAACCACTTGGTGGTAAATCACAAAATGGTGGACAAAGATTTGGTGAAATGGAAGTTTGAGCACTTGAAGCATATGGTGCTGCTCACAACCTTAGAGAATTATTAACAATCAAATCAGATGATGTTAAAGGTAGAAATAACACATATAATGCAATTATTAAAGGTACAGAACTACCTCCACATGGTCTTCCAGAATCATTTAAATTATCAACTAAACAATTACAAGGTCTAGGACTTCAAGTTGAAATCACTAAAGAAAATAATGAAGTACAAGATATTGATTCATATATTTCACATAAAAACTCTACTTCTAATGATGACGACGACGATTATTTTGATGTTGCGAATTCATTTTTAAAGGATTCTGAGTTTTAATAAAGGATGGTATTTATGAGCGATAAAAATTCAAGAATAACAAGTATAAAAATTAATATTGCCTCGCCTGAAAAAATATTAGAATGATCTCATGGTGAAGTAATAAAATCAGAAACTATTAACTATAAATCTCTTAAACCTGAAAAAGGCGGTTTATTTGATGAGGAAATTTTTGGTCCTACAAAAGACTATGAATGTAGTTGTGGTAAATATAAAAAAGTAAAACACAGAGGAAAAAAATGTGAAAAATGTAATGTTGACATTACTGAATCTATTGTAAGAAGAGAAAGAATTGGACATATTGCATTGGCAGCTCCAGTTGCTCACATTTGAATGACAAAAGAATTACCATGTCCGTCAAAAATATCACTATTATTAGATATTTCATATAAAGAAGTTGAACAAGTTGTATATTTTGTAAATTATATAGTTCTTGATGAAGGAAAACAAAAAAATAAAATCTTCAATTATAAGGAAGTTATTGATTTATCAAATGTTAAACAAGGTACAAAAAGTGCTAGAGGTAAATTAAGAAAACTACTTAGAGAAATTTGAGAATCGAAAGAAAAAGATTCTCTAGATTATAGAAGAGCAAGAACATATTATGATATTCTAGAAGAATCTAGTTTACCATTCTCAATTGATGAAGTTTTTAGATTTATTAACAAACACACTGGTATTAAATTTGGTATTGGTGCTGAAGCGATTTTAGAATTATTAAAAGATATTGATTTAGATAAAGAATATAAATCAATCCAAGCAGCGTTAAGAGCTTCTGAATTAAATAATTCAACTAAAATTAAAAAACTAGTTAGAAGATTAGAAGTTGTTAAATGAATTAAAGACTCTGGTAATAAACCAGAATGAATGATTCTTAAAAATATCGTTGTAACTCCTCCTGATACTAGACCAATAATCCAACTAGATGGTGGTAAATTCACAACAAGTGATATTAATACATTTTATAGAAAAATCATTATCAGAAATGAAAGATTAAAGAGAGTAATTGAACTTAATGCCCCTTCAATCATTCTTAATAATGAAAAGAGAATGTTGCAAGAAGCAGTTGATGCTTTATTTGATAATTCATCTAAGAAAAAACCAGTTAGTGGAAAAGATAAGAGACCACTAAAATCTTTATCTGATCATTTAAAAGGAAAACAAGGTTTATTTAGACAAAATCTTCTTGGAAAAAGAATTGACTATTCTGGGCGTTCAGTTATTGTAATTGGACCAGAATTAAAAATGTATCAAGTTGGTATTCCAGCAGAAATGATTCTTAAGTTATTTAAACCGTTCATTATAAATGAATTGATTAAGAAAAGAAAATCTGAAGATGGAATGATTAGAGATCCATACTCTCCAAACATCAAACATGCAGAGAAAATGATTCTTAAACAGCATCCATCAATTTGACCAATAGTTGAAAAAGTTATAAAAGAAAGACCGGTGTTATTAAACCGTGCCCCAACGTTACATAGATTAGGTATTCAAGCATTTGAACCTAAATTAATTGATGGTAAAGCTATTAGACTTCACCCATTAGTAACAACAGCATTTAATGCTGACTTTGACGGCGACCAAATGGCAGTACACGTTCCAATTTCACCTGAAGCAATTGCTGAAGCAAGATCAATTTTATTAGCCTCATGACATATTTTAGGTCCAAAAGATGGTAAACCAATTATTACTCCAACTCAAGATATGGTTTTAGGTAACTATTATCTAACAATGGAAAA
>CASDUM010000133.1 GCA_949283985.1 uncultured Mycoplasmataceae bacterium
ATATTGTTTTATATAATTATTTAGTGTATTAATTTTTTCGTTCTTATCTTCTTGTGATAATAATCCTTTAGGCTTATTAAAAATTATTATATTTTCGTCTTCATAAAATACATGACATTTAACATTACATTTCATAAATTTTTCATTAATACTTTTTGTTCTAAAATATACCTTTATTATGTCTTTTTCTTTTAGAACATAATTATCATTAACTCTAATATTATTTACTTTTACATCACCATTATTAATAGATCTCTTTATGTTAGTTTTAGATTTTTCTGTAAAAATATTTAATAAGTATTCTCACAATTTTTCTCCTTGATTTTCTTTTCTAATAATAATTTCTTTCATTAGATAAATTCCTTTTTATATGGTTTATACATAATTAATTTATATTCATTGATTTTTTTGTATGTGTAAATTAAATTTCATTTTTTATTATTATCTATTTTGTAGTCATATCTTTCATATAATCAATTATTAATTATTTTAATTTTTGCATTATATGATACATACCATACTATGATTATACTTACAAATCCATAAATCATAATTGTAAGCATAAAACCTATAAGTCCTCTAAATATATATTGTAAATATACACCAAAAAAATAATTACATGTTGAATATATCATTATAAAGAAAAATAAAATAATAAGGAAGCTTTTTGCATTTTTATCTAGATAATAATATGTAATCACTCTATAGCAAATTGAATAATTAATTACCGATTGTGAGAAAATACCAAATAACAATCCTCTTCAAAAAAATTCTTTTATAACTGTTAAATATGTTGCATCTTTTCCGAAGTAGTCAATAGGATAATTAGATCTTAGAGGTTCATTTGTTCATTCAACTCCTTCGTAAAGATTTTCAACAATCTGATTTGAAAAAGCAAATATTAATAAACCAAAAATCACCATTACTAATAATGAATAATTACATATTTTCATTGATCTTTCAAAATTACTTATTTTTTGATAAGGGGTACTTTTTTCTACATATTTAGATGTAACAGCTCTAGACATTGATTTTGGAATGATAACTAATAAATTTAAAATATTATACACAATTATTCTTGTGATAATTATTACATATTGTCCATTATCATTTATCAAATATTTTTCTTTTTCGTTTTTTACTATAAGAGACATAAACATCATTTGAATAACCATCATAATACCATAAGCTAACATATATGTTGTTAAAATTCAACTTGAAGTCCAAAATAATTTAACATGTTTTTTATATAATTTTATATTTCATGGTTTTCAATTAGCTATTTTTTTATAAAAAATTGTTGAGAATATTAATAGTTGTATAAATGATGGAATAATTGTTCCGGTTACACAAGAAATAATTGGACTAAGATTTGTATAAAAATTCAAAATAATAGATAGTGTCACATCTAAACAAGACATAAAAATAGTTGTAACCATTATTATTCAATAGTTATAACCACATTCTAATAATACAAGTTCAAAAAAAATAGATAACCCAATAATTAAAATATATATAAAAATCATTCATACATATTCTGTTAAGTACTCTTGTAATAGTGATTTTATTGGATAGTCAAAGTCATCTAGAACAGTAACAGAATATATATTCATAACTATTCCAAGAAGCATACCAACTATTATTGATGTTATGAATACATAAATAATACCAGAATTTATTATTTCCTTTGGTTGTTGTTTTATATTATTTTTGTTAAAAAGCTTTTTTAAAATATTAATTATATTAACTGTTATTAAAACTAAACAATTTATTGAGAAAAAAGCCATAGGTTGAGAATAACCTATTGCTTGAGCGGCGATTATGTATTTATCAGTTATTCCTACTGTTTGTTCATAAGGCAAATAATAACTATGTTTGACGTTAATAAGATTATGTAAAACAATTGGAAGCATTGATAAAAAGAATATTATAAAAATTTTAAAAAATATAAAAACTAAACTATCTTTAGATTTTATATTTTTAATTTTTATTTTCATTGTTCCTCTATGATTATTCATAATAACATCCATTTTTATCAAATTTATTTTAATGTATTTTGTAAATTCGTTATTTACATAATATCATAAATTAAAGTAATTATTTCTAATATCAAATATATTTATGTTAACATGTGTAAAATTAATTTATTGTAAATAAAAAAGAGTCCCACCATAAGCAAGACTCTTTCAAATCACTGTGACACAATCACTTTGCCCTAAAATTTCCACATCTTGAAATAATTAGGTATTATATAGCTATTGTCAATAAATAGATCTCACTCACTGTGACATCGGGTGACCAAACCTTATTCACTCGGCCCTGACCTATGAGTAAGACATTCAGAGATTTTAATTTTTGATCACATCTTAAGAAATAATGATTATTTCTTAATGTGGTGGTCTATTAAAACTCAGTAACTATATCACACTATAATTATCATACTTTTTTTATCAAAAGTCAAATTTTACATGATTTTTATTATTTATTTTCCCTCGGACTTGACATTATATATATATATATAATAAAAATAAAAGATAGTTAATTGAAGGTACACATTGAAGAAAAAACAAAA
>CASDUM010000134.1 GCA_949283985.1 uncultured Mycoplasmataceae bacterium
AATCTTTTTAATTCTTTTCATCTTATACTATCATTATATATTTAATAATTTTTTTGGTGATTAATGTTTTTCTATATTATCATTAATAGTATATAAACAATATTGATTTATAAAATGTCTTATTTTGGTTCAATTAGAAATTTCATTGCAAATTATTTGGTTAAATATGCACCATTGTGTAATTTTCCATCATTAAAGATAAAATTCCTATCTATTTTTTACAATATTTTTCTTTCTTTTTTACCTTTTATTGTATCAATATTACCAATAATTTTTTCCACAATTAATAATAATATTATGCCTAAAAATCAATTAGGTATTTTCCTTTTAATTAATTTAATTACTTTTATTTTGATTTTTATTGATTGAATAATGTTTATTTCTACATCTGATTTATATTATCAAACAAAAAAAAGAAAAGATATTGTAGTTAAATTATTATTTAATTTTCCAAGAACATTTCAGCTTCTTTCATCACTTTTTAATTTTATAATTTATGCAATTTTTATTACAAGTTCATCATCATATATTTTTATGATTAAAAATAATATTGATCAGAATTTATTGCAAATAATTATTTTCATTGCTTTATTTTTTAATGTATTAACATTTTTTCCTCGTTTATTTGTTAATATTTTTAATAAGAGAAAATTATCTATTTTAAAAACACTATTTTTTAAAAGAATATATGCTTTATTTTATTGTTTCTTTGCTCTAATTATTTTTACTTTTGTTTTTTCATATATTGTGTTTTTAACACAAGTTGATACACCATTAACTGATTCAATTGGTAATCCAATTGAATGAACTTATTGAAAGTCATTATGATATTGTTTTGTTACCATTACAACAATTGGTTATGGTGATATTGTAGTTACTACTGCATTAGGTAAAGTTTTTTCCATACCACTAGCAATTATTGGAATAATTACTTATAGTTCTATTTCTGCTTTATTTATCTCAATAATCAATGACTACAATACAATCAAAGATGAGTTGAGAAGAAGTGCTAAAACACTTAGAGAGAAACATGCTGATCATGATTTATTATTAAAAGAAATTAATAAAATTATGTTGTCAAATATGTTCAAAGCTGGAGTTATTGATGAAAAGAAATATAATGAGATTTTAAAAGATAGTGAAAATCTTGAATGTATTATCTATGGTAATGATTCATGTAATAAAAATTTACAAATAGATAATGACAATTTGTATTTTAATAATAAAAAAATGGGGAATGTATCTTATAAAAAAGCAGAACAATATATGGCTGTATACCAAAAACCACATAATGCTAAAAAGCTAAAAGTAATGGAATTTGAAAATTTAAAATTAGTTAATAATCTTTTAAAATCTAAATCATCAATTTACTTTAATAATAATTTAATCAATGAAGAACATGTATCTAATATTGTTGTTTGTACAAAAAGACCTCATCGTTTAGCATATTGTGAATTAGTTGTGGCTACTTCATTAACCTTGACTGTTAATGAGGCATGAGAAAAATATGGTGCTTTCTCTGATTATGACAAAAAGGTTTTTTTCACAAAATTTAAAGATTGTCATAATATTAAAATTTTTGTTATTCAAGAAAAAATAATTTATGATGATCCAGTGTTATTAGAATTTTTTGCAATATATTCTAATAGTAGATTAAAAGATGTTATTTTTCTTACTTAATTAGAGTATAATTTTTATCATGATAAAAAAAGATAGAATTGTTCCAAGAAAAGAAGATTTTGCTAAATGATATACTAGCATTATTCAAAATGCTGAATTAGCTTTGTATGGTCCAATTAAAGGTACCATCATTTTTCAACCTAATGCTTGATCGATTTGAGAAAGTATACAATCATATATTAACAATGAATTTAAAAAATTAGGGATTAAGAATGTTGCTTTACCTTTTTTAATGCCATTAAGTGATTTAGAGCTTGAAAAGAATCATGTTGAAGGTTTTGCACCAGAACTTTTTACTATTACTAAAATTGGTCAAAAAGAAATAACTGATCAATATGTCATTAGACCAACAAGTGAAATTCTTTTTTGTCAATATTTTAAACATATTGTTTCAAGTTATAAAAATTTACCAATTAAATTGAATCAATGATGTTCTGTAATGAGAGCTGAGAAAACTACTAAACCATTTTTAAGAAATTCAGAGTTTCATTGACAAGAAATGCATTCAATTCATGAAAATGAAAACGATGCTCTTACTTTTACAAATGCTTTAATAAATTTATATGAATCATTTTTGAATGATGTATTGTGTATTCCTGTTATTAAGGGTGAAAAAACAATTGGGGAAAGATTTGCTGGAGCAAAAAACACTTTTACAGTTGAAGCTTTAATGCAGGATGGACAAATGTTGCAATGTGGTACTAGTCATTATCTAGGACAAAATTTTGCTAAACCATATGATATTAAATTTCAAAATAGAGATAATAAATTTGATTATATCCACCAAGTTTCAGCAGGTTTATCAAC
>CASDUM010000135.1 GCA_949283985.1 uncultured Mycoplasmataceae bacterium
AAGTAGTTCTAAATAAAAAAATTGAAATCATTAGTGAAAATGAGAATATTGAATTATTTGATGATGATACTTTTTATGTAACTGACTCATTTGTTATTGGTTTATATGAGCCAGGTGGCGGAAAATTAAAAGATGATTTATTAAGTATTATAAATCAAGGAATTGATCCTTTTAATGCACCTAAAATTAATGGTGAAACTTTCTATAAAGAGCAAGAGATTGGCGATGAACCAATTTTTCAAATTTCTAATAATTTAAATTTATATCAAAAATATGCAATTAGATCATCACTTGTTGAAAATACTGTGATTCATGGTCCACCTGGAACTGGAAAATCTGAAGTGATTGCAAATATTATTGCTAACATTATTATTAATAATAAAAATGCATTAGTTATTTCAGAAAAAAAAGCAGCTCTTGATGTAATTGTTGAGAGAATTAATGCATTAAAAATACTTTCATTATCACTATATGATGATATGAAAAATGATTTTTATCAAGCAATTATTGATTTATCAATTAAATTAGGCACAGATTGATTATCACAATCATTTAATGCTTCTTCATTTCAATTATCTGATTATGTAAAATTATTTGATGAATATAAAAAATTAAAAAAGTTTAGAACTAATATTAAAACATATGCTAATAGGTTTATTGACTTATCAAAAACCAACATTGAATTAGAAAATAAATTGTATGATTTTTGAAAGACAATTAATCAATTTAGTTTGAAAAAATATTTATTATGAAAAGAAAGTTCCACAATTAATAAATTATGTGAAAAAATTAACAATCAAGATTATTTTAATGAATTAGAAAAAACTATTAATATTTTTAAAAAATATGAATTAAATAATAAGGATTTATTTCATGACTTTAAAAATTTTTATGATTTAATAATTAATGAATTTATTGAGACTGCTTCTAATAATAAAAATGAATTCATTGATGAATTAATTAATCATACAAATGAATTAAATACATTATTAAATTCAATCAAAGAAAAAAAAGAAATTATTGAGTTACTTTATAAGAACAATAATTATATTTTTGATCAATATTTAACATATAAAAAGATCATTAAAGAATATGAAAAATTAATCACTCCAAATTATTTTGAAGTATTAAAAAATAATGATTTTAAAAATTTCTTAATTCAATATTTTAAAGTAACACCGTTGAACAAAAAATATTTTATTTATGAATATGTAAATAATCACAAAATTGTTGATAAAATTCCATTGTTTAAAAAAAGTACAGGAATTGATAAATATGTAGTTGATTTCTTTGATAAATTATATGAATCAGGTTTTTGTTTCTTAGATCAAAATATTATTGATCATATTTCATTGTTTCATCCTATAGTTGTTAAATCATATTTTAATAATAAATTATTTGATAAAGGAATAATTGAAGCATTTGTGAACAATATTAATTTTCGTTATGAATTTTATGAATTAGAATTTATTGTTGCAAATGATGTTGATTATAATATTCTAAAAAATTTTTATCATATATTAGAATTACAAAAAACATTAAATATAAATAATCTTGAAATTAATGCACCAGCTTTTGATTTATTGTTACATGATAATTCAGACTATTCATTAGATACAAACAAAATTCTTGAATTATATATTAATAATTTAAAAAGTGTTTTATCAAATTTACCAGATGAATTAAAAAATAAAGTAAAAGAATTGCTGAGAATCTGTCATTTAAAAAAGAGACCTACAATCTATATGATTTTAGAAAATTATAGTGATGTATTAAAAATTTTATTCCCGATTTGAATTACTAAACCAGAACCAGCATCATTATTTTTACCACTAAAACAAAATTTGTTTGAATATGGGATTTTTGATGAAGCTAGTCAAATGTTTTTAGAAAAATCTTTTGCATTAGTTTATAGAGTTAATAAAGCAATTGTTGCTGGTGATGACAAACAATTAAAACCAACATCTTTTTTTATGTCAATTAATAGTGATGAAGAAATTGAATATGATATTGCAGATACTAATGTTGCAGAGTCATTATTAGAAAAAGCTCAATCATCATTATGAAACACTTTTATTTTAAAAAATCACTATCGTTCACAATCAAAAGATCTAATTGAATTTTCCAATAAATATATTTATAACAATGAATTAATTTATGCAACAATAAATGATAACAATCAAAACAAATATGGTTTAGAAACAATTAATGTTGATGGTTGTTTTAATAATGGAATTAATAAAGTAGAAGCACAAAAAGTTATTGAAGTATTAAACCAAAATTTAGATCTTTATAAAAAAATTGTTATCATCACATTTAATGCATCACAATCAAAATATATTGAACAACAAATTTTAAAATTATCAAATCCAAAAATACTTCAAAAAATTGAACAAGGATTATTAGTAATTACTAATTTAGAAAATGTTCAAGGTAATGAAGGTGATTTAGTAATTATTTCTGTTTCTTATGGAAAGAAAGATGAAAATTCAAAAATGCATTCTAACTTTGGCCCATTAATTAACGATGGTGGAAGTAATAGATTAAATGTTGCAATTACAAGAGCAAAAGATAAAATGGTTGTTGTTAAATCATTTTATGCAAGTGATGTTTCAATAACAAATAATGATAATTTATTAACATTTAGAAATTTTATTGCTTTTTTAGATGCGAAGCAAAATGAAACAAGTGACGTTGTTTCATTACCAATTAAAAATGATTTTACTAATTTATTAATTAATTTATCACAACAATATAATTTAAATTTAAAATATAATATCAATGTTGGTTCAGATCAAATAACTTATCTGTTATTAAAAAATGATCAAATAATTTTTAGTATTAATTTTAGAAATTATAATTATTACAATAACTTGATTGATTTAAATATTGATATTGATAAAACATTCTTTTTAAATGCAAGAAAATATAATGTGCATTTAATTAATGAATGAGAATGAATTTTAACCAATGAATTAGTAATAGA
>CASDUM010000136.1 GCA_949283985.1 uncultured Mycoplasmataceae bacterium
CAACAATCAACATGTATTATTAATTTGGTATTAATTAAAATTTAAATCTATGTTATTTATACAAAATAAAATTGACTATAGAAATATTTTAGTTAAAATATAATTAGGTGTTTAAAAATGGATATTAAACAAGTTCTAATAAATACATTATCAAACGTTGGATTATGGAGTGCTATTTGCTCAACAATAATAATTATTTTTCTTGGGTTTATATTATTTAGATTCAATGTTTTTAAAAAAGAATGAAAAGGTGCATTAAATACTATAGTTTTAAAAGTTGCATTACCAGCATTAGCATTTACTGGTTTTATGAAACCAATTTCTATTGAAGAATTAAAATCTAATGGAATTATTCTTGGATTGTCATTTGCTTTTTATGGAATACTAAGCTTAATTGCTTATGTATGAGTGAAATATTTTAATTATCTTGTTCCAAAAAGATTTAGAGTAAATAAATTACAAACTAATATCACTGATAATAGCGGAGTAATTACTAATATAGTAAAAGATGACATGAATGTTGAAAATGTAACAGAATATGTATCGAGAAGATCTCTTGTTATGTGAATGATGTTAATTTTTGGTAGTATAACTTCTTTTGGCTTACCTGTTATCAAACAAATGTATGAAGCAGAAGGCGGAGTAATTGCAGCAAATATTTGAACAATTCCTTTTAGAATTTTTTTATACTCATATTGCTTGATGCTAATGTCAAATGTGAAGTTTTCAAAAGAAACAATTAAAAGTAGTATGAAAACTATATTTCTAAATCCAGTTGTTATATTAACATTCCTAGGACTAATATTATGACTTACTCAATTAATTCCTGGTGCAAGTTCTTTCAATCAAAATTTTAAATATGGAACACATGGATGATTTGAGTTAAAAGTAACAATGCCTTATATTTATCAACCAATAAATATGTTATCCGCAATAATGAGTCCTTTGATTTGATTTTCAATTGGAATAACATTAGCAGAGGCAAACATAAAAAGTGCAGCAAAAGATAGATGAGTTTGAATTTTTAGTTTCCAAAAGCTAATTTTGATTCCTTTAGTCATTTTCTCTTTAATGATACCATTTGTTTCTAATGGTTCGATTTCAAAGGGTGTAGCTATATCAATGGTTATTTTTGCTGCAGTTCCACCAGCAACAGTTGTTAATGCGTTTTCAATACAATTTAAAGTCTGTGAAAAATTTGCATCTCAATGTTCCGCTTTAACAACATTACTTGCAATTATAGCAATTCCATTATGAATAGTAATTTCAGATTTAACATATTCCTTATTATAACTTAATAGGTTTATGTTAAAAATATAAAGAAAGGATAAAAAATGAATAATGATATCGGAAGTATTTTTGTCGAAACACTTTCAAATGTTAAATTATGATCAGCAATCGTTGCTTGTATTGTAATAATTGCTTTAGGTTATATTTTAGTTAAAGTTAAAGTGTTTAAGCAAGAATGAAAAGGAGTTTTAAACTCAATCGTACTTAAAGTAGGATTACCTGCTTTAGCAATAAAAGGTTTTATGAGCAACATTTCTGTAAACCAACTTATCCAACAAGCAGCAATATTAGGAACATCGTTTGGTTTCTATATCATATTATTAATAATTGCTGATTTGTGAGTAAGATTTTTTCCTAAATTATTACCAGCAAAATTTAGAGTAAATACTCAAATGCAATTTGAAGAAAAGAATGAATCTGTTTCTGCTCAAATTGTAGAATCAACATCAAATAATATTTCAAAAGATGATTTAACTAAAAGATCATTAGTTATGTGAATGATGCTTATTTTTGGAAGTACAACATTCTTTGGTATGCCAATTATTCAAGCATTATATCCAACTAATGGTGTAATTGCTGCTAATATGTGAAATATTGGATATAGAGTATTCTTATATTCTTATTGTTTCATGGTAATGGCAGGATTAAAATTCAACAAAGAAAATATTGCAGCGTCAATGAAAAATGCATTCTTTAATCCAATTGTTATAGCGACATTTGTAGGATTAATATTATGATTAACTCAATTGATACCAGGAGCATCTAATTTTGGAGAAAATTATGAAGTTGGTAAAAATGGTTGATTTAATTTATCAAAAACAATGCCATATATTTATGAACCATTTAACAAATTGGCTAGTTTATGTAGTCCGTTGATTTGATTATCAATTGGTATGACATTAGCAAGTTCAAGTTTATTAGCAGCAGCTAAAGATAAATGAGTATGAATCTTTAGTGTGCAAAAACTAATTTTAATCCCTGCATTAGTATTTGCTGTTATGATTGGATTAGTTGCAGGTGGAGCTGTTACTGACAAAGGTGTAGCAATTGCTATGGTAATTTTTGCTGCAACTCCTCCAGCAACAGTTGTGTTAGCTTATTCAATGCAATATAAATTATGTGAAAATTTTGCTTCGCAATGTTCAGCTTTATCTACATTATTAGCAATCATAATGATACCGGTATGAGTAGTAATTTCAGAAGCTACATTCCAAGCAATAATATAATAAAGAGGTAAAAGTATATGAAAGTAGCATGTTTTGGTGTTAGAAAAGTTGAAAAACCAATTTTTGAAAAATACAATGAAAAATTCAATTATGAATTAAGTTTACATAATGAATCATTATCAATGGATACAATTAATATGATTAAAGGGCAAGATGCCATAATTTGTAGAGCCAGTGACAAATTAACTAAAGAAGTTCTAGATGAAATAAAAAAAGAAGGTATAGATTATGTTTTAACTAGAACAGTTGGTATAGATCATATTGATGTTGCATATGCAAAAGAGTTAGGTTTCAAAATGGCTAGAGTTCCTAGCTATTCACCAACAGCAATTGCAGAAGTTGCTATTAGTATGGCAATGATGTTATATAGAAAAACATTACATTTTTCTGTAAAGGCATTAACATATGATTTTAGTTTTGATGATTTTGGATTTGCTAAAGAACTTAAGAATAGTACAGTTGGTATTTTAGGTACTGGAAAAATTGGATATGAAACTGCAAAAATGTTCAAAGGATTAGGAGCAAAAGTTATTGGTTATGATCCATATCCTAACGAGAAAGCAAATGAAGTTCTTGAATATAAATCAACAATGGATGAAGTATTAAAAGAATCAGACATTATTTCATTACATATCCCTTTTATTAAAGGAGAAAATGAAAAGATGGTTAATGCCGAATTTATAAACAAAATGAAAGATGGTTCAGTTATAATTAATGCATCTAGAGGTCAAATTCAAGATGACGAAGCTATTCTTAATGCTATTAAATCAAATAAATTATCTGGTGCTGGCCTAGATGTTTTATATGATGAAAAGAAGTATTTTGGTAAAAAACTATCTGATATTGGTGATCCAGTAGTTAATGAACTTATTTCAATGTATCCAAGAGTTTTAGTTACTCCTCACATTGGAAGTTATACTGATGAAGCAGTTGCTAATATGGTAGAAATTTCTTATAAAAATTTAAAAGAGTGAATAGAAACTAAAGATTGTAAAAATAAAATCTAATAATAAAAAATATTAAACGTGTCCCCTATTAGTGGACAATAATTAGAAAACCTGTCTCGCATAATTGCAAGGAGATAGGTTTTTTAAATTCAGTTGAA
>CASDUM010000137.1 GCA_949283985.1 uncultured Mycoplasmataceae bacterium
AAGTACATAAAAAGTCTTGAATTTTTCCTAAATTTGTCCAAAATTCATAATTTTACATAAAAATTTCCTTTATTATAAGTGAGGGAACAAATTTACTAGTTAATAATTTCTCTCAAAAATATATAAAAGAAAGGATGATGAAAATGGAAAACAATAATATAATTCTAGATCAAGGCAAAAAATTATCTAAAGAAGAATGTAACAAGATTCTTAAAGATTTTACTTGACTTGGTTCAATAATAGTTTACAATAAAGACAATACAAGTTACATTGTTATTCATCTAGGGGAAAAAGTGAAGAAAAAATCTACAAATCAATTAATTTTAGAAAAGTTAGATAATCTTGAATCTAAAGTTGATAAAATTGATGAAAGACTTATGAAAGTTGAATCTAGATTAGATAACATTGAATCAGAAGCCAAAAAACATGGTTGAAATGTTTAATCCATCATTTTAAATTATTATTGATTCAATTTTTTATTAATAATTATTAAAAATAGAACAAATTTATCGTTAAATTTTACACAAATTGTCCTTTTTTAATGCAAATTTAATACAAAAAAAATAATAATTTATTAAAAATGAAGCAAATTTATTATCTTTCTGTTAATAAAGTGCTACAATAAAAGTGAAAAATATATAATCTTTATTAAAAGATAGAAAGAAGGAAAAAAAGTATGTGTACAGCGTTAACACTTAGTAATAAGACAAAGACACTATTTGGTAGAAATAATGATATTGAATATAGCTTTGGTCAACAAATAGTTATTACTCCAAGAAATTTTGTATGACCAATGAGATTTCAAAAACCTTTAAAACAACCTACAGCTATTATTGGAATGGCGGTTCCTTTTAAAGATGCAGAAAATGGAGGAGTGAACTATCCTTTATATGCAGAAGCTGCAAATGAATATGGTTTAGGTGCTGCTGGATTAAATTTTCCAGGTAATGCATTCTATCCAGAACCAGGTTCTATTCCTGGAGCATACGAAATAACTCAATTTGAATTTATTCCTTGAGTATTAGGTATGTTTAAAAATGTTAAGGAAGTTAAAGAGTTTTTAAAAAACAATGATTTCAGAATTGTAAACAGATCTGTTTGTCCACAATTCCCAGCATCTCCTTTACATTTTATAGTTTCTGATAAATCAGGTGAGTCATTAGTTATTGAACAAACTAAAGAAGGTGTTAAAACTTATGACAATCCAACAGGAATTATGACTAACAACCCACCATTTGATTTCCAATTACAAAACTTATCATTCTATCAAGGATTAGAACCTATTCAAAGAACTGATGTAGAATGAGGAAAACAAGCTTTAAAACCATTTGGTCAAGGATTTGGTTCATTTGGTTTGCCAGGAGACTGAACTCCACCATCAAGATTTGTTAGAACTGCATTCTTAAAAAATTGTTCAAGTAAAGATTTAACTGATGAACAATTAGTAAGTCAATTCTTCCACATTCTTGATAATGTAGCATTTGTTAAAGGTTCAATTGTTGTAAAATCTCCAAACGGTAATCATGATGACATAACATTATATAGTTGTGCAGTTGATTTAGAAACTGGTGATTTCTACTACAAAACATATGATAATAACCAAATTAGTGTTGTACAAATGAAAAATGAAAATTTAGATGCTAAAGATCCAATAGTTTATCCTTTTCCAACTAAACAATCATTTAATTATGTAAACAAAAAATAAATATTTTTCAAAAAATAAGCCATTAATTGGTTTATTTTTTTTTATTCACAAATAAAATACATAGATAATTTATATATACAAGATTTTGCTTTTTTTATTCTTTTTTCTTAATTTGGTGATAACTATTTATTGTTAATAGGAGTATTATCAATGTGTTAAGAATATTCCAATAGATATTTTAGCTTTAGTTATATTTTTTTAATACTATAAAATAGCTTTAGTTGAAGTCTTTATTAGAATCTTTTTAACAAAATAAATAAAGAAAGGAAAAAAGAAAAAATATGATTCTAGTTAAGAAGCAAGATCTTGTTAATAGTTATGATTATAAAGAACTTGCTAAAAGAGAAAAAAAGGAAAGAGAAACATGAAAATGAATCATCTTAATTGGTTGTTTATTGTTTCAAATGATTCCTTATTGTGTTGCCTTAAACTTAGCAAATGTATTTGCTGGATCAGATTGATATGTTTGAGTTAATGGTGACACAACATTATTAAACTTAACTTTTACTGTTGGTGCTTTAGGTGCAGCTTTTGTTGCTCCATCAATCGCCAAATGACTAGGTAAGCCAATCAGCATGAGATTTGTTTATTCAATAGGTGTTGTATTGGCAATGGCTGGATTTATTATTTTAGGTGTAGATTCAGTTTTATTTGATAAAGGATTAGGTAATAAAGCAGTATACATTATCTTACTATATGTGCCTACTGTTATTACACAAGTTGGAGTTATGATTTTCTCTGGTATTGGAGTTAACAACTTAATTTCAAAATGATGAGAACCTGAAAAAAGAGGGTTTGCATTAGGTATTGCTTTTGCAGGTGGTTCTCTTGGTAATATTTGAATGCAACAATTAGTAGGTATTTTATCAAAAAATTATGGTAATACAATGTATACAGGAGCTGCAGGTACGAATCCTAATGATTTTGGTTATATTCCTACAGGTCATAATCAATTCATGGTAAATGATGCATTTACTAATCAATGAGCAACTTATTTAATTTTAGGTGCTATGGGTTTAGTTGCAGGTATAATTATAACTATGTTTGTTTGTAGAAAACCTTTACCACCTATTGATATAATCAAAGCTGAATCTTCATCAGAAGCAAAAGAAATATCTAAAAAACCAGTTCTAGAAGCTTCTCCATTAGTTACTCAAAAATATCCTCCATATTGAATTTTATGTGTTGGATACTTAATTTTACAAATGGGTACAGTTCATGCATCTGCAAATGGTCAAATCATCCAATTAGCTACTGCTAAAGCAAATGGATTAGATTATGCATCAATTATGGCAACAGGTGGTACTATCTTTGGTGTTACTTGTTTAATTGGTAATGTTGGTGGTGGTATCTTAAATGATAAATTAGGTCCATCAAAATCAATATTATTATCAGGAACTATGCAAGTTGCTGCAATATTATGTTTATTATTCAGTGTTCAAACTCCTGGTTTAGTATACGCTTATTTTGCATTAGCGGGATTATCAGTTTATGTTTATACATCTACTCCTGCATTCTTATGTGGTAGATTATATGGTGCAGGTCAATCAAATAATCAAATGGCAATTTTAGGTGTATTTATAGCAATTGGTTTTGCAATTGTTAACTCAATCTCAGGTTCATTAATGGATATGAACCCTACATCAGTAATTTTAGGAAAAGAAACTACTGGTACTACTTTAAATCTAGAAATCTTTGCTATTGTATGTATGGCAGTTGGTACATTAATCGTTGTTATAAGTTCATACATCATTACTAAAAAGGGTATTAAAGGTATGTTAGAATATTCTCCAACTAAATATTCTAAAATTGTATACTTTAAACACAGTGCTGCAATCAATTTTGCA